>CAIRDU010000111.1 GCA_903877395.1 uncultured Planctomycetaceae bacterium | reverse complement strand
GTCTATGAGACGTGCACGAAGGAGATCCCCTACACGGTGTGCAAGCCTGTCTATGAAACCCGCGAGCAGACCTACACGGTGTGCAAGCCTGTTTCAGAGACGTTCACGAAGGAGATTCCTTACACCGTCTGCAAGCCGGTCTATGAGGAGCGGCAGGAGTGCTATACGGTTTGCAAGCCAGTGCAGGAGACTCGCACGAAGGAGGTTCCCTACACCGTATGCAAGCAGGTGATGGAGACTCGCCAGCGTGACGTCTGCAAGACGGTGTGCAAGCCAGTTCACTTCACGAAGATGGTTAAGGTTTGCAGCGGCCACTGGGAAACGGAAACCTGCGAGGTTCCTGGCCCGGTGAT
The DNA here is from genome assembly GCA_903877395.1 of uncultured Planctomycetaceae bacterium. Classification (GTDB taxonomy): domain Bacteria; phylum Planctomycetota; class Planctomycetia; order Pirellulales; family UBA1268; genus BAIKAL-G1-2R. Next base: position 6,623 of record CAIRDU010000111.1, on the reverse strand, counting down.
CACCCGTTGCGTGCGTGAGCCAGGTTGCTGGGTGTGCGATCCTTGCACGGGCAAGCGATGCTACACGCCAGGCAAAGTGACAAAGACCCAAGAGCAGTGCCCACCGCGGAACATCACGAAAAAGAAGTGGGTTTCCACGGTGTGTGAAAAGCAGGTGGATTGCGTTCGCTACGAGCGTGAGACCATCGTTGAGCAGCAGTGCTACAAGGTCTGCAAGATGGTGGCGGAACAGCGGGTGAAAACCTGCTCCTACACCGTCTGCAAGATGGTGCCCGAGCAACGTGTGCGGACCTACAAGGTCTGCAAGATGGTGCCCGAGCATCGCGTTCGCACCTGCTCCTACACTGTCTGCAAGATGGTGCCAGAGCAGCGAGTTCGCACCTACAAGGTCTGCAAGATGGTGCCTGAGCAACGCGTTCGCACGTGCTCGTACCAGGTGTGCAAGATGGTTCCCGAGCAGCGTGTTCGCACCTACCAGGTGTGCAAGATGGTGCCCGAGCATCGCGTTCGCACGTGCTCGTACCAAGTTTGTCGCATGGTGCCCGAAGTGCAGGTTCGCACCTGCACCTACCAGGTGTGCACGATGGTGCCCGAGCAACGTGTTCGCACCTACAAGGTGTGCAAGATGGTGCCTGAGCATCGCGTTCGCACCTGTGAGTACAAGGTGTGCAAGATGGTGGCCGAGCATCAGGTCCGCACCTGTGAGTACAAGGTTTGCACGATGGTTGCCGAGCAACACGTGAAGACCTGCACGTCAAAGGTGTGCAAGATGGTGGCCGAGCAGTGCTCGCGAGAAGAGTGCTACAAGGTCTGCACGATGGTGAAGGAAACCTGCACCAAGCAGGTGCCTGTCTGTACCACGCGTCCTGTTCACTACACCAAGACGGTGGACGTTGTTCGAATGGTGCCGAAGAAGGTTGCCTACACGGTGACCCGCTGCGTGCCCACGACGGTCTGCCGCGAGGTACCTTGCGGCGAGTGACCGATCGCTGTTGTAGCTCTCGGATCGCCTGTTCTCCCGAATGGGACCCGGCAGGATGGGGGCGAAACGATTGGAAAAAGGGCGGCCCGGTCTGAAAAGACCGGGCCGCTTCTTTTCACACTTCGACTTTTGCATTGCGTGAGGCCAGGCTCCTCTTTCCACAAGCCCGAGTCGCGAACCGGACTGGAATTCTTTCGGATTCGTGTGTCGCCATGCGGATGCGTCACGGACCGCCTCCTCCCATTGGCTTCGGAAACTCGTCGTTTTTATTGCTCGCGGGGGACGTTCGCGGAAGAGCGTCCAAACGATCGCTGGGTTGCTTCTTGCACTGAATACATCGGTTGGTATCCCAAGTCTTTGCGAGCAGCACGAATATCAAAGAAGTGTTCTGTTGCCATCTCCGAAACGAGGAACTTTGTCAGCATCGGCTCGGAGCGAATCCCGCCAGCCGTCCAGAGGGCTTCCAGAGCCGTCGCGACGCCGTGCGCGAGCCAGACCGGCAGCGACCGTTGAACGGGCGGAAGGCCATGCAACGCCAGCACGCGATCGATCCACGGCCAGAGCGGAGTCGGATCGCCCTGGCTAATGAAAAATGCCCGACCGCCCACCAGCGTGGCGCGGGTCTGTGCCGCCTGCCAGGCTGCCAGATGTGCTGCAACGCAATCGTCGATAAAGGTGAGGTCGACTCGGTTGCAACCATCGCCGACTCGCACCAAGCGACCAGCCCTAGCACGCGACACAATCGTGGGCACAAGATGTGTGTCCCCAGGCCCAAAAATCAGATGCGGCCGCAGTGCCACAGTCGTCAGACCAGATCCATGCGACTGGCGCACCTCCCGCTCCGCCGCCGCTTTAGTCGCCGGATAGTGAGCGACGTAATGTTGCGAATATGCGTGGCTCTCATCGACTCCTCGCAGATCGTTGCCGTCGGCAATCACAGCTGGCGAACTGGTGAAAATCAACACAGGAACGCCTGCTGCCCGGCAGGCGGCAATGACGTTGCGTGTGGCCGTGATGTTGCCTCGCACGAACTCCTCCCGGCGGCCCCACATGGCGACGTGGGCAGCGGTGTGAAACACCACGGCTGCGCCGCGACACAGGGCGATGAGCGTTTCCGGCGAGGCCGCCAGATCGTGCTTTGCCGTGGTCACTCCCTCGGCCACCAGAGCCGGATATTCGTTGCGGCCTACGGCCAAGACATCATGCCCGCTCCGGATGAGCGATCGGCATATCGCACTGCCCACGAATCCACCCCCGCCCGTGACGACGCATTTCATCGTGCTGGCTCCGTTGTGGCTGCGTCGTACAGATCGACCGCGTGTTGAGTGGCAGCCCATGCCGACAGGGCGTCGCGAAAAATCTTGGCATTGTGGCGGGCGTCCACTGGAAACGATCGGTGGAAGTAAAACTTCGTGATCGATGCAGTGAGGGGATTGCGTCGGCCAATTGCCCGGAGTTCTTCGGCCATCGCCCGCTTGGCCCGTGCCCCACGAGGCCAAGCGTTCGCATACGGCTCCACCGCAATCGCCGCCTCTGTCCCAGCACAGGTAGAGATCAATGCTGTTCGGTACACGTTGGGATGGACGTTGAAGACTCGCTCCACAGGCACGCTGTGAAAGACGCCAGAGTCGGTCACCACAGCGTGGGAGAGACGGCCGCAAAAGTAGAGGTTGCCCGCTTCATCGAGGTAGCCACTATCCCCCATGCGGTGCCATATCCGCTGGTCGTCAATCACTTTACTGTCGCGATTGGCCGCAGGTCGGCGCAGGTAGGCCGTGCTGACGTTTTCGCCAGTGACTAAAACTTCACCCAGCACTCGCGGCGGACAGGCGGTGAGTGCGTGCAGTTCGCGAAGCGGTGGAGTAGTCGGTATCACAATCCTCACCTCGACACCCTGCACTGGCTTGCCGACGAGCGTGCCCTGCTCGCCGCTGTGCGCCGGAATGTTCTGGGCGTACAAGAGGTCGGTGCCGCTGATGAGCGTGACGGGCAGGGCTTCGGTGGAGCCGTAAGGCGTGAAGCTTTCAGCGGCAGACGCGATTTTGCGGAGGAGTTCAACGGTGTGCGCAGGCACCGGCGCGCCTGCCATGAAGATTTTTCGCAGAGCAGGAATCGCAGTTCCGCTTCGCAAGCAATACTCCCCTAACTTGGTCCAGAGCGTCGGCGATCCAAAAGAACTTTGCACGCCACAATCATTCATGATGCGTACGACTTGATCTGCTTTGACGGCCAGAGGATGCCGCGGATTAAGTGGCGGAAATACGCTCCCCCCACCGAGCGCCAGCGTGAAGAGACTGAAAATAGGCAGGAGCGGACAATCCTGTTGGCCGGATTGAAACCCGAAATGCTCGCGGAAAATCCCGACCTGTGCTTCCAGCATGCCGTTGGTAAAGACCACCCCCTTGGGAACGCCTGTAGCACCTGACGTGAAGGCGATCAGTGCTTCCTCGTCGCTGCAACGCATCACAGGATCGAGCGGCAATGGCGGAAAGCGTGCGAAGCTTCCGAGCGTGGGTATGCCCGGCAGATGCCGCTGCGTGGCCACGACGCAATAGTGCATGGACGCAAAGATCCTGGGTGCCTTGAGTCGCAGCAGGTGTGCGCGGGGAATACCGATAAAGCCCTTCGGCTCGGCCTCTTCCACGCACTTGACGATGTTCGCGATGCCGATTCCCGGATCGATGAAGACGGGCACGGCTCCACGGCCCATTACGGCGTAGCTCATTGCCAGAAAATCGGCACCTGGTTTCATGAGGATCACCACCCGGTCGCGAGCCACTAGGCCGCTGGCCGTAAGCCCTTGCTCGTACCTGGCAACCAGAGTGGAGATCGCTGCAAAGCTGAGTGTTTGATACAGGGGCTTGCGAGGAAATAGTGAATACAAGAGAGGAAACGTGGCTTGGGTGACAGCTGTGCTTTGCGGTTCTTGTGCGGCAGCCATTTGAAAGGCGCCAAAGAGACCTCGCACGCGGCCTTTAGTCTGGTAGACATCTGTCGCTTTCGCGGCGAAGGATTCCTGCGGGGCCTTCAGAAACCCTCGCACTGCGGCAATTGAATCGTCGGTCGCGTCTTCCAGCACGAGGTGGGAGGCGTTCGGAAGCTCAACGACCTTCGCCTGCGGGAAATGATGGGCGACTTTATCGAGCATGACGCGATGAAAACAAGGGTCGCGAAGGCCCCATACGATCAACACAGGCACATGCCCCAACGAGGGCAGTTGCGATTCAATAGCCAGCAAATCAGCCCGCGTGGGATGGGTGTCTGCAAATGGGATGTCTTGCACAAAATCCCAGATTGCCGTGCGGCGTTCTCGGGTCATATATGGCGAGTGGTAAGCATCTCTGATGCTGCGAGAAAGCGGCCGCACAACGCCGCGACGGGTCGTAAGTTTGAGAAACTGCATTGTGGTTTGCGTCAGAAATCTGCCGATCAGCGGACTGGCCGCGCGGCGGATGATCCCAGGAAGGCTGTCGATCTCGGTGAGCGTGGTATTGAAATAGACCATGCGACAAATCGCCGGAATGTTTCGCAGTGCCAAGCCTGTGCCGATGGGTCCTCCCCAGTCGTGCATCACCAGCGAGTATCGATTCACCCCGAGTTGAGCGAGCAAGTTCTGCACCTGATCGATGCGATCCACGGCCCTGAAGTGACGGTCTTTTGGATGGTCGGAGAGTCCGCAGCCGATAAAGTCTGGAGCGATCACGCGGAAGTCGCGACTGAGATTGCGAATCAGGTCGCGGAAATAAAAACTCCAGGTGGGGTTGCCATGTAGGCAGACAACTACAGGCGCATTGGTATCCACCGGCCCTTCATCCACCGGCCCTTCATCCACATAGTGCATCTGAAACCCCGCAACGGTCGCGAAGTTTCGCCGAAACGGAAAGAGCTTCTCGAGTGTGGGGCCTGACTGCACCGTAGAACCGCCTAGGAATCGCTACCACTCAAGCCCAATAAACCGGGAGTTGAGTCCGCTCCCAAACGCGGTCAGAAACACCTTCTGACCTGCGAGCACCTGCTTTTTCTCACTGCCGATTGCGAGTACTGCGGGGAGAGACGCCGACACCATATTGCCATACTCGCGATAGATCGTGAATTCCTTGGAAAAATCGAGTCCCATCTCGCGATAAAAACCCTCGTTGACCTGCCGGCCGACTTGGTGACAAAAGACGTGGTCGATGCAGTCTTTCGTCCAGCCAAGGGTGTGGGAAGCATCCACAAACGTACGGCCGCCGAGTTTGGCCGCCGCAGCCATCAGGGCCGAAGCATCGGAGGTCATGATGGGTGCGATTTCCTCCCCTTGTCCGACGCTAAAATCTCCGTTGCCAATGCACAGCATGTGGTGCTGGGTGGCCGAACGGGCCACTCCGCCGACGATCCGATGCTGAGATTTCGAAAGGCTATCGTGGCAGAGCACAGCCGCCACGGCACCGCAACCGAGAGTCAGCGTGGGCAACATCTGGAGCAACTGGTCGCGCGAGATGTCGGGATTTCGGAGCATCTCGGCGATGGTGGTATGAACGACCTTCGAAATATTCTCGCCCGAGCAGATGAGCCCGGCTTTCACCGTGCCAGCTTCGATGAGATGGCTCAGCATGATCAGCCCATCAGTAAAGCCGATGCACGCGTTGGTGATGTCCATCGCCAGCGAATGTTCTGGTACGCCAAGGTTGTGGTGCACGATACAGGCGGTTGCCGGCTCGAAGAAATCCCGAGACACCGAACAATTGATCACAGCTCCCAGTTGAGAGGCGGACATGCCGGCCTTTTCGAGCGCTTCGCGGGCGGCGATGGTTGCCACAGAACTTGGCGATACAGACGTCTCCCACATGAAGCGATTTTTGACGCCGCTGACACGTTCGAGTGTTCCAGTCGGTACACGCAACCGCTCGTAGACCGGAGCCAACTGTTCCTCGATCTGGGTTGAAGTTAACTGGGTGGTAGGAAAGTGCAGTCCAAACGACTCAAGGCACACGTGTTTAAAGCGAAACGAAATCATCCAGTTATTTCCTTGCGGCAGCTTTCATCGCGAAGCCTCAAAGACTAGGAGATTCACTGCATTCTGTCGACGCTTGGCTCGGTATTGGTGTACTGCGTCACACAATTCCACTGAATGCTGGAGCCATTCTATTCGTCGGCCGAACCCGTTTCGGCCTCAATCGATGCGCTCATTGAGCCCTTCGACCGGGCGATGAGTTGGTCCGCACCAAAGGCGTGAATCTGGTCTCGCTTGAGTTCGGCGTGCTCTTTGGTCGTGGTCAGTACCACAACGCGGCCCTTGAGGTCGACCTCCTGAGCCATCAGGTAGCCCGTTTCGACCGCATGCCCAAAGAGCTTCAGAAGCATTCCGATCACATACTGATACGTGTGATCGTTGTCGTTCCAGAGAATGACATGGTGACGCGGTTGCCGCTTTGGGCGGCCGACTGCAGTGGCACGCGGCAGGGCAGCGGGCATTCCAGTGGCTGGCTCGGTAGCAACCGGCTCTGCGACAGTCGCACTGGCGGACTCAGGCATCATTCTGGCACACTCCTAGCCCCGGGGCGGCAATGCTCCTGAGTCTCTGCCGTAGTATAAGGTGGGCCAGCCCTCAAAATATTCACGGGCTTGCTGCGACACAATTCTTGGAGATCTTTTGTGCTCG
>CAIRDU010000110.1 GCA_903877395.1 uncultured Planctomycetaceae bacterium | reverse complement strand
GTGCAACTCCGCACGCGTGAAGTGATCCGCAACGAACAGCTCGCGAGCGTCGGCTTTCTGGCTGCCGGCGTAGCCCACGAAATCAACAATCCTTTGGCCTCAATTGCCATGTGTGCCGAGTCGCTTGAGAGCCGGCTCGATTCAACTGCACCGACGGCGGCCGATATGCAGGTAACTAAACGGTATTTAGAGTTGATTCAAAACGAAGCCTTTCGATGTAAAGGGATCACCGAAAAACTCCTTGACTTCTCCCGCCTCGGAGAGGTGCGTCGACAGGCCACGGCAATCATGGCTTTGGTGAGCGACGTGGCCGAGATGCTGCGGCACGTGGGGCGTTTTGCCGGCAGAGCTATCGAGATTGAGAGCAGCAGCGATGTGCTTGTGATGGTAAACCCGCAGGAGATCAAACAGGTTGTACTCAATGTGCTTGTCAATGCGTTGGACAGCATCGAGGAATCTGGGAATGTGCGAGTGGGCTTGAAGCGGAGTGGTCGCGAGGCCGTGCTGACGTTTACAGACGACGGTTGTGGGATGAGCGAAGAGGTGCTGGAGCATCTCTTTGAGCCATTTTTTACCCGTCGCAAAGCGGGGCAGGGCACTGGCCTTGGCCTCTCTATTGTGCACCGCATTGTGGCCGATCACGGCGGGCGCATCGAGGCAATGAGTTCTGGCTTGGGAATGGGATCAACGTTTCGAGTGACGCTGCCGATTGCCGAAATTGGGGCAGGTGCTCCGCCCATCCAGACCATAGACACACAGAAAGATCATCGCCATCAGGCCGCCTAGCGCACAAGCAAAAAGGCACGTCGCCTTTGAGCCAGACGGGACGAGCATCTCGAGGGAAAGCACACAGTGAAACAGCAGGCCAGACCAATGCGAATTCTGTTTGCCGATGATGAGACATCGATTCAGGAGTTGATGCGGATCGAACTGCCGCGACTGGGGCACGAGGCGACCGTCTGCCCCGACGGTCGCACCGCATTGGCTGCGTTGGATCGCACGGCCTACGACTGCGTTATTGTGGATCTCGACATGCCTGGCATCGGCGGGCTGGATGTGATCAAGCGAGTGAGAGAGGTAGCGCCCGACACCGAGGCAGTGATTATCACGGGGAAGTCGTCGCTGGAAAGCGCCGTTAGCGCGGTGCGGCAGGGAGTCTTTGACTACCTCACAAAACCCTGCAAACTGGCCGAGATCCAAGCCGTTTTGGAGCGAGTGCGCAAGAAGCGAGAATTAACAGCCCGACTGCGGGCGTTGGAAGGCCGCGTGCGCCGCGCGGAGGGGAGCACGCAACTTGTCGGCGATTCAGCCGGCTTAGATGGCGTAAGAAAGCTCATTGCTAGGGTGGCGGCCAGTGAATCCAATGTGCTGGTGCGTGGCGAAACTGGCACAGGCAAGGAGTTGGTGGCTCGGGCCATTCACGAGGGGAGCCAGCGTGCCTCCGGGCCGCTGGTGGCCGTGAATTGCGGCGCGATGCCAGAGCATCTGGTGGAGAGCGAGTTGTTCGGCCATCGGAAGGGCGCTTTTACTGGCGCCGATGAGCATCGGGCAGGTTTGTTTGAAGTGGCTGATGGGGGAACACTTTTTTTGGACGAAATTGGCGAATTGCCCAAGGCATTGCAGCCCCGATTATTGCGAGCGCTCGAAAGCGGTGAAATTCGCCGCGTCGGCGATAATCATCCGATCACGGTCGACGTACGTGCAGTGTGCGCAACGCACAGGCCCCTGGAAGACATGGTGGCAGCCGGTACGTTTCGGGAGGATTTGCTGTTTCGAATTAACACGTTTGAGATATCGATTCCACCTCTACGGCAGCGACTCGAGGATCTCCCAGGGCTGGTGCGTCACTTTGTGAGAGAGGCGAGGCCGCAAACCCCGCCGGAAGCGATGCTTATTGAGGCCAGCGTGCTGGAGGTGCTCGCCGCCCACCAGTGGCCTGGCAACATTCGCGAACTAGCCAATGTGATTGAGCACGCCCTCGTGCTCTGCGACGACCTGCCCCTGTTGGTCGACCACCTGCCAGCTAGGCTCGGAGTACTCAAACCGCGAGCCAACGCGGGCGAAAGGTTTCCTGCACCGACCGCCGAGCCTGCAGTTGCCGCGTTGCCTTCGGTGGCAGCAGAGCCTGCGCCGGCAGCCAAGCCCGTGAGCCTCCGCGAATTAGAGATTCAGGCCATTCTGGATGGACTCGAACGCAATCAAGGCAACAAGGCGCGTACGGCAGAGGAACTCGGCATCAGCCTGAAGACGCTCTACAACAAATTGCACCAGATTCATGATGGCGCCGCTCACGATAGCGGGCTTGCACGGACGGCTTGAACCAAGTCTCTGCTACATTTTGCGAACAACGCCTGCCATCACGCCGAGTACGCGAGCGTTTTTCACATAGATCGGCTTCATCGAAGCATTGGCCGGCTGAAGCCGAATACGATCTCGCTCAGGAAACCAGTGTTTGAGCGTGGCCTCGCCGTCTTCGGTTTGGGCCACAACGATATCGCCAGAGCAAGCTGTTTGTTTCTTTTGGATCACCACCCAGTCGCCGTCGGCAATGTGCGCATCGATCATCGAGTCGCCCATCACCTTGAGCACAAAATGACTATCGCGGTCGAAGAGATCCTCAAAGTTAATCCGCTCATTTTGTTCCTCGGCAGTCCGCAACGTGCCAGCAGCCACCATACCGGCCATCGGCAGGCCGCGGAGGTGCGCAGGCTCCATGACCAACTCAATCGCACGAGACATATTTTTCTCACGGGTAATAAAGCCCTTGCGTTCAAGTGCTTTCAAATGACAGACTACGCCATTCGGCGAGCGAATCTTGAATCCGAGGCCAATTTCGCGGACGGTTGGCCCGTACCCGCGAGAATGAATTTTGTCCCGGATAAATTCGTAGATATCCATCTGTCGCTGGGTTGGCACATCCTCGGAAGAGTCTGACGAGACACCCTTGGCCGACAGGCCCAGCAGGCCGCCTCGCAGGGCCGAACTTTTGGCCGACATTGCGGCAGAGGCAGGCCTCGTGGAGGGGCGTGCGGTGGACAGGCGGGGCTTGGTTTTTTGTCCTGTTGCCGCGGTACGGGATTTCTTCTTGGCCACATTTTTACGAGCAGTTATTTTTGGCATGGTAGGGGCGGGTGCGACGCGTTCCTAAAGATGAGTTGTGACCGTGATTTTGAAGGGAAAGAGGGTGTCTTGCAAAGGAATCGAGGAAAGGCAACGAACATGAACGAAAGTATCTTACTATACGGGCGTTCAAATTCAAGTCCTCTTGTTTAGAATTCGAGTATTCCTTCACCTTCTTCTGGCCGGCTACAATGCCACACACCGCCGGCATGCGTCGTCGGTCAACACTCCGGAGCCCACAGGCATGCGTATCCTCAATCCCCCAAGCCCTCGCCCCTTGAACCTTTCTTTCTTCAAGCGTGGAGGCCGATTGTACTGTGCGTGTGTCTGTGCCCTGTGGTTTATGGGGACAGCACAAGCGGTGCGAGCCCAGTCAGTTGTGCCCCAGCAGGCCCCTGCGCAGTCGATGGAAAAAGCGGCTGAAAAGAACCCACGGCCAGCGAAGAAAGCAAAGTCCACATCTACGATTGCTCAGATCAGCCTAGCCGGTTCCATTCCCGACGGCGTGGGGCAGGGGGGGCTACTGGCCGATGTTTCGCCGCAGTTACACCGAATTGTGGAGCGACTGGATAAGGCAGCCAAGGACGACCGGGTGAAGGCGGTGCTTCTGTCGATTGAGGCTCCGGATCTGGGGCGGGCTAGGGCCGATGAGTTGCGGGCTGCGATTGCCCGCATACGGATGGCTGGAAAGCCGGTGGCCGCCCATCTCATTGGCTCGGAGTCGGTGCACTACATGGTGGCAGCGGCGTGCAACACGATCACAATGCCTCCTGCTGCCACGCTCGAGATCACGGGAGTGCGTACAGAAGTCACGTTTTTTAAAGAGATGCTCGACACGCTCGGTGTCGATGCCGAGATTTTGCAGGTGGGTGAGTTCAAAGGTGCCGGTGAGCCTCTGACTCGCGCCAGCATGAGCCCCCAACTGCGAGCGCAGTACGAGAGTTTTGTAGGCGATCTTTT
>CAIRDU010000109.1 GCA_903877395.1 uncultured Planctomycetaceae bacterium | reverse complement strand
CCAAGACGCTCGTGCGGTGGCTCAAGTACACCGTGCCTGGGTTTGTGTATAGCGTAGGCCTGCCGCCCGCTGCGGCAGGCGCGGCGCTGGCCGCAATTGAGTTGCTCATTCAACAGCCGGAGCGGGTGGCCAAACTACAGGCCAATGCCACGCTCTTTCTGCAACTGGCCCGCGAGGCCGGCCTCGACACTGGGCCATCGGGTGGCTCGGGCATTGTGCCTGTGATTTTGGGCAGCTCGATCAATAGTTTGAAATTATCGCGTGCTCTCTTCGTACGGGGCATCAACGTGCAGCCAATCCTGTATCCGGCCGTCGAGGAGCGTGCCGCTCGGCTCCGGTTTTTTATCACATCGCGCCACACTCCAGAGCAGATCCGCCGCACCGTGATCGCCATGCAGGAGGAACTGGTGAAGATTGATCCCCGCGGAGCCATCTGCAGGCCGGCCACTACCGCCGCGGGGTAGGCGTATCTGGCTCGGCGTTTCGGCGTGTGCTGTGGTGGACCGTGCCTAGTTTCGGCGCGTCTGTGGTAGCCTACGCTTTTCACGTGCCTTTCTCACTGCAAGCTAGGCTCAGCCCGCCCCCTACTTAGGCCATATGCATTCCTCTGCTCCGATTGAAACCACGAGCCACCGGCTCGTTCTACCGGCCGATGCCAATCACCACGGCACGCTCTACGCCGGGAGCCTGCTGCGGTATGCGCTCGAAACAGCCTATGCAGCTGGCTGCCGAGGCACTGGTCCGGGGGCCAACCTCATGCTCCGCCGTGTGGTCAATCTGGAGTGCCGACGCAGTGTGCCGGTGGGATCGCTTGTGGAAATTCGCGGTGCTGTGATCCACGTGCGGCAGTGCTACCTCGTGGTGGGCGTGGTGGGCATGCCACTGGCGGGCCACACGTTGCCGTGGATGGACGGCTTGCTGGGGTTTGTGCAGGTGGATCCTGCCGGACTGCCTGTGGAACTGCCGGGGGAGATTCAAACCGTTGGGCAGGCACCCCTCTGGCAGCCGCTGCTATCACGACACGAAAAGCTGGCCCAAACCAGAGGCGCCACGGCCGACTGGATCGATGCGGGATTTGATCGGGATGATCGGGACTGAGCGACTGTGCAGGTCGTGCACGCGGGCGGCCGACTTAGAATTTGACCTCGACGCCGAAGTCGATGCCGTTGGTGAAGACGTATTCTTGGCCGCCTTCCACCGGACCGATACGGTTGTACTCCGTCGGTTTTGTGGCGACATACCAATTCCCGACGGGCACGACGCTCACGGGCGGATCGGTTGGGCCGCCTGTGGATTGCTTGGCAAACTGCGTTGGCTTGATATCCGACTTGTAGCCTGTATTGGTGGAGGCTCGAGCGATCTGCGACATCCACATGCCGGTGTAGCCGGCTCGCAGCAGGATCGCTTGGCTGACCCGAAACTGTGTGCCAAACCGCCATTCGCCGATGGGCGAGAACACGAAGTTATGCTCGGCGGAGTTGGTGGCATTTTGCTGGCCCACGCCGTAGATCTGCAGAAACAGCGGCGGCGGGATAATCTCCTGCGGAGTGGCTATAGTCCCGTCATTCACGCTGACGGTGGCGGGCGTAAATGTGGTGCGTAGGTAGTCTGCCCCCAGCGAATTGGGGAAATTGGCACCCCGATAGAGGTTGTTTTGCCAGTTGAATGCAGCAGTAAACTTGAGGTCGCTCGAAAACGTCCAGCGGCCACTGGTGGCTTCCAGGTTAATCGCAAACTCAGGGCCAGCCATGTTGTTGGTGGTATAGGTTTCCCATTCACCTGTCTGAAGTGGTGTGCCGGCGCCTTGGCCGGTGAGCGTGTCGACGCCCGTAATGGCTAGGACGTCGCCCGCTGAACTCGTATTGATACCGAGGCTGGCATTGCCACCGGTCGT
>CAIRDU010000108.1 GCA_903877395.1 uncultured Planctomycetaceae bacterium | reverse complement strand
GCGGCGGTGCTCTATGAACGAGCCAAGCCCTATGGATTTATTCGTGGACTCTGCTGGCGATATTCGGTGCATCTATGGCGAAGAGCTAGACCTGCGGGAACTCGGAAAGTTGCAGATCACTCGAGCCAGCCATGTGGAGCCAGATAGGGACGGGTTCTGGTGGGCCGATATGGGGCCTGTTCGTGGGCCGGTGCTGGGGCCCTTCAAGAACCGGACGGAGGCGTTGGGGGCGGAGCGGGAGTGGCTTGAGGGCTGTGCGGCTATCGACGTGAATACGAAGCCGGCTCCAGAAACTCAACCTGGCAAAACACCTTGCGATGCCCTGCCTTCAGACTGTGCTCTCTGCAACCCACCGCTTCCGCCACCGCATCAGGCTGGCAAGGCCCGCCGCGGCGATCGCGGAGATGGCATAGGTGGTTGGCTCCGGCACAACCATGATCGACATCGCCGTGGCTGATGTGGTCCGCTCCCACGAGAGGCCGCCGCTCAAGGCTGGATAGTTCACGGTTCCGAAGTCGCCCGAGAGTTGCCCGTACTGGAGAATCTCAAAAATACCTCCGAACGACGGCACAAAGCCGTTGTAAAGCACAACGTTGAGCGTGCCACCGAGCAAGGTCAGCACGCCGGAATCAACTACCCGGTCGTATTGCGTGCCGGGTTGCGTGCCGCCCAGTTCAATGAGCAGCGAAGAGGCGGACGAAAACTGCCCGTTGGTCAGGTTGGTGATCGCCGGAGAGTTGCCGGGAGAATAGGTGCCGTCAAACACCACGTTCTCGAAGGAGCCAATGCCAGATACGGTGGAACTCGCAGCGAAGACGATCACTTGCCCGGCTGCAGAGCCGTCGCCGTAGACGTTTCCTTGATTGATGAAGTTGCCGTAGACCGTACCGCGACCGACGAGGTTTTTACCCTGCTCAAGCAGCATCCCATTGGCCGCCCGGAGCGTGCCGCCTGAGGAGCCGTCACCCACTTGTGTGAGCGAACCGAGAACAGCCAGATTGCGGTCTAGTAGTTCGACTTCGTTTGCGTTGGTGTAGAGCAGACCAGCAGAGGCAAAGCCGACGTAGGAGGATGAGTCACCCACAGTGAGTTTGCCGCCGTCGGCCTCAACCCGTGAGCCATAGGCAGCAGAGACGAAACCAGAGATGACTCCCGTCCCCACGACATTCGCCCCGGCACCGAGGGAGATGCCGTTGGCAGCGAGAATCGTGCCGCCCGTGAGCGTCGACAGTCCGTTGACGTAGGCGAGGCCCTTCGACTGCAGTTCCAGCGTCGCCCCAGAAGCCACCGCAAGGCTGCTGGTGGTCGAAAAGCCGTTGACACTAGAAGTGCTGCCGGCGATCAACCGGCCCGCGATCGCGACGAGAGGCACGGTATACGACGTTTGACCCGTGAGCGTGGTGGTACCCGTGCCAGCGTTCTGGATGCTGCCAGTCCCGCTGATGGTTGAAGCCGCATTGATCGTGATGGCATCGGAGCGGTTGAAGATGAGCGTGCCGTTGTTAACAAGCCCCGATAAGCCAAGAACGCCCGTCGTACCGCCCACGCCGATCTGAAGCGTACCGCCCGCGTTCAGATTGATGGTGCCATAGATGCCCCGCGAGAGCGTGCCGCCGACCGTCACAAGGCCACCCGTCATCGTGAGCGTGCCGGTGCCGCTGTTGCCGACGGTGAGATCGCCGCTATTGGCCCACGTGCCACTGGTGACTGTGGCGGTACCAATGCTGCCGGCTGCGTTGCCGAGCCGGCCGGTCGTGTTGGTGACGCTGCCACCGGTCACGTTCAGAGTGCCGGTGCCGTTGTGGCCGACGAAGAGGCCGCCGCTGTTGGCCCACGTGCCGCTCGACACCGTGGCCGTGCCATTGCTGCCAGCGACGAAGCCGAGCCAGCCGTCTGTGTTGGAGACGCTGCCGCCGGTCACGTTCAGCGTACCGGTGCCGCCAATGCCGACGATGAGGTTGCCGCTATTGGCCCACGTGCCGCTCGACACCGTGGCCGTGCCGTTGCT
>CAIRDU010000107.1 GCA_903877395.1 uncultured Planctomycetaceae bacterium | reverse complement strand
CGGATCGCTCCTCTGTTGGCAAGAGGTTTTTTGAACACCCGTTCAGGTGCCAGATCTGCGTCAAACTGCGGCCACAGAGACTTTGCTAGAACGTCAGCATCTGCCGATATTCTTGCAGCCGCCTGTCGAGGTCGTGGCGGCTTAGCTTTTCCAGCCGGTCGAGGCTGAAATCTTCAACGGTGAAACTGGCCGTGACCACTCCGTAGGCGAGAGCCTCTTTGAGCGCCTGTGGGTCGAAGCGGCCCAGTGATGCTAGGTGGCCCATCATGCCGCCGGCAAAGCTGTCGCCGGCACCCGTTGGGTCGATCACAAGGGGCGTGGGGTAGGCCGGCATCACATACATCTCGTGTACGCTAAAGAACATCGCCCCGTGTTCCCCTTTTTTAATTACAACGAACTTGGGCCCCATGGCTCGCACGGCGTGCCCCGCACGGACGAGATTTTCGTCGTTGGCCAGGAGTTTGGCCTCCGAGTCGTTGAGGACTAGACCGTCGATCCGCTTGAGCAACGCCCCCAGTTCGTCTCTCTGGATATTAATCCAGAGATCCATGGTGTCGGCCACCGTAAGTTCAGCACCCTTCGCCTGATCCAGCACGCTGAGTTGTACAGTGGGCGAGGCGTTGCCAAGAAATAGAAATCGGCAGGCTTGATGGGTGCGATTGAGTTGGGGCTGAAACTCCCCGAGCACGTTGAGATGCACCTCGAGCGTTTCGCGGTCGTTCATGTTTGGCAGATAGCGGCCGCGCCAGCGGAACGTTTGGCCGCCCGGAATCGTCTGCAAGCCCGAGGTGTCGATCCCCTTTTTTGTGAGTAATTGGGTGTGTTGAATCGGCCAATCTTCGCCAACAGCTCCAATGATTCGCACGGGCGAGAAGAAGCTAGCGGCATACGAAAAAAAGACGGCAGAGCCGCCCAATACATCGTCGCGCTTGTCTGTAGGAGTTTCAATACAGTCAAGCGCCACACTTCCGACAACAAGCAACGGCATAATACAGAGCATCTCCAGAGAACAATCGATTGAACGAACTAACGATAGGGGAATGTATCGGCTGACGGCTTCCGGCGCCTACGCTCTTTGCGTCTGGCCGCTATCTGAAGTGTCCGACTGTGCCGCGACTCAGGCGGTAGGCTCGCCAAACAGTTGGCAAAACACAAGGAGCCAGCGCAACGAGAAACCCCACGGCGGCAGGGAGCCAGTCGTCGGGTTTTGTTCACGGTGTGAGGCACGATCCCAACGGAATCCCGATTGGATGGTGCAGTAGTATGCGCCGCTTGGCGGCTCGCTTGTCCGCTTCCTATCCGCAGAGCGGCAATGCCCGCTGCAGGCGTACGAGGGATTGGTCGCGGCCCAGAATTGCGAGGCAGTCGTAGAGCCCCGGGCCGACCGTCTTACCCGTGATGGCCACTCGCACGGCGTGCACGATGTCGCCTGTTTTCACGCCCGACTCCACCACGAATTGTTTGAACGCTTCTTCCAGTGAGGCCGGTTCAAATGTGGGCAGTCGGCTGATCAGAGCGGTCAGTTTCTCTAGCAGATCGCGCACACCGGGTTTGGCCAAACGTTGTTTTACAGCCGCTTCGTCCATTGGCGGCGGGTGGAGCAAGAAAAAGTCG
>CAIRDU010000106.1 GCA_903877395.1 uncultured Planctomycetaceae bacterium | reverse complement strand
GCCGTGGGCCTCTGTCCAGCCAGCAGAGCATGAGCTGGTGTATCTCCCGGCACTCGTTCATCGGCAGCCGTTGCCCAGAGCCGGGCGATTGCCTTGATTCCAGTAAATCCAAACTCCTCGTTGACTGTCGCCGAAAAAACAACGGTGGTATGGCGGGGCTGGCTGGAAGCCCGCAGCCGATCGATTGCCACGAGCATCGCCGCCATGCCGCCCTTCACGTCGCAGGCGCCTCGCCCGTAGAGTCGGCCGTCTCGCACCAGCGGTGCAAAGGGCTCAACCGTCATGCCGTCGCCAGGAACGGTGTCTTGATGTGCATCCCACAGCACGATCGGGGCGTTGGGAACCGTCGCCTCCAACCTCGCAATCACATTATCGCGACCTGGCACGACCTGCTGCTTGGCCCATGGAATGCCTGCTGTAGAGAATCGCTGGACCAGATAATCTGTCACGCGTCCTTCCAGATACTCGGGTCCAGACACGTCGCGGCCCATTGGATTCACGCTGGGGCGTCGTACGAGATCGGCAAGAGTTGAGATGGGGTCGGACATTGGCGACAGCGTATCACAGCCGCGACTTTCTTTCCTGCAGAGGCAGAAGCCGAAAACCGTCACGTTTTTCATAAGGAAAAGTGCCCGTTCCTATCGCAACGGTCGCCGTAAGCATCACGGGGGAATCCTTTCAATCGACTGAGCCGGGAGCAGCCACTGCCTACAAAAGAGATGTTCTTCCACGCGTCCCTGTGCCAATTCGAAAATCTGCTCTCGCGAATGGCGGCTAGTGAGTTCGATGCGACTGCCAATTGCCCCGTTCGGAGCGGCTTCGCGGAGCGGAAGAATCAGCAGGACAAGATCGTCTGCGGCCATATTCTCCGGCCCTCTGTGACTCAGTGCGGTGTTATAGCCCCGGACTCGAGCGCCTGGAAGCAGCATGCGTTCCAATTCTGCGGCCGCTCGAAAGTTTTCAGGAACCCACACCACTCGGTTGGCAGCAGTTGCAATCACAGCGGGCGAAAACCTGCCCATCGGGCCATCAAAGATCCCGACAAAACTTGAAAGTGACAGATACGCGCACAGCGTCGACGGCACCGCATAGCGAGCCAGGTGGAGTCGATCGAAGAGGGCCACGACTGGCAGGGCGATCGACCCAATCAGAATCGGCCAGTGCCACCAGCTGAAAATGTCTCCAGAAGTTTCTCTTGCAAGAGCCAACGAACCCCATGCCACTGCTGTCGAAATCACTCCTGCTGCAATGAGTGTGGTGAGAAAAGCCTGCGGCAGAAGGCGTCGCCAGTGAATGACCATCAGCACCGCGATCGCAGGCATCACTTCCAAGAGATAACGCCCTGATCGCTGTGTTGGGATGCAGAACACGAGAAAAAAAGAGATCGCCAGAATCCAAAGAAGCTTTTCGTCCTCTGTTGCTTCAGATCTGCGCTGCCAGGCGCGAATCATCGTTCCAAGGAGTGGAAATGCCAAAAGACCGGCATTCAAAAACCATCCCATGCAGAAACCCCAAATGCTGGTGCGGCCCCAAAGCATTGCCGCCACGTAGCTCGACTCGGCCGTCGACATCTTGCCGATGTTTTCGCCAACAACGAATTCTTTCCAGATTGCAACGGGGTCGGTATCGAGCACAAACCAGAGCGAAAAGATTCCAAGTGCGAGCACCGCCGTCCAGGCAAGAGACGGCACTCGTTGAAAAAGAAACGTTCTCCAGTTCCACTTGCATTCGTAAAGGTGCCACCATGTGAGCGCAACACCGATCGGCAGCAACTGCGCAAATGATTTTGTAAGCAGCGCTAAACCCGCAATCGACCCAATCAATGTAGGGAAAAGTAATCGCGACGAAAACGACCGAGGGCGCCACGTGAGCATCACGAAGAAGCAGAGAAATACCCAGAACGTTTCCGGCGGATTGGTCAGGAAGGGCCGGCCGTATCGATACGTACTGAGAAATCCAAGATAGAGCGAGGCGGCAAGCAGTCCGGCGGTGAGGTTCTGGCGAGTGGTTTGCCACGCCACGAGTCCGGCAAGAAGAGCCGCAAGAAACGTCCAGACGAGGCTGGGCCATCGCAGTGAGACAAGCGTCCACTGACGCCCCCAGTCCGTGGAGAGCATTCCCTGCCAGAAGAGCAGGGGTGGCTTGGTGTTGACCATGTCTGGCATTTCGGAGGCCAACGGCAGCCAGTGCCCGCTGGCTGCCGTTGCCCGCGTGATTTGGGCGTACACCATCTCGTCGCCATTGCCCATGATGTGCAGCGAACCTAGTCCGTGCAGGAAGGTGACAAAAGCCAGCAGAAGCACGGCGACCGCTGTTGCTCGCGACATCAGTGAATCGGGGATGTCCGAAACGCTAGCCGGATCACTTCCTGAATGGTTTCGCTGTCGGGCATTTACCGCGCTCATCGATACGACCTTTTAAAACAATGCCTAAAAAAACGGGCTCACGGGTACGAACTGTGCTCAACGAATGATTAGCAATTCGCGAGCTTTGGCAAGCACGCTCTCCGGAGCAATACGTTTGAGGCACTGGTTATCTCCGTCGCAGGGGGATGTGCGATGGTTGTAGGCCGTGAGACACGGAGAACAGGGCAGCGGAGTATAAAAAACATGCGCAAAGGGACTCCAACTTCCGTAGAGCAAGGGAGTCTCCGGGCCAAAGAAAACGATTGTGGGGATATGTGTCATCGCAGCCACCTGCCCTGGGCCGCCATCGTTTGTGATGAGAAGATCGGAACGCTCAAAAATGCACAGAAGATGACGAATGGATCGGGTATATCCCGCAAGATTGATGCAGTGGTCGTTGTTTTCGCAGGCGCGCAGGAGTGATTCTGCGAGCATGCGATCGTCTGGTAGTCCGATCACGCCAATTGCGCATCCATCCTGAAGAAGTGCTTTCGCGACGGCGACGAAATACTCAAGCGGCCACGTGCGGATTGGAAGCAGACCGCCGCTGGGATAAAGAAGTACTAATTTCTTGCCGATAATCTGCGGGTAGTCCCCGTGCAGTTGATCAATTTCGCGATCAACCTCACCCAAGCCTGGAATGAAGGTGGGGGGCGCAAAGGGACCTGTTACAAGATCGCTTTTGGCACGTGGAGTTTCGCTCGACTCAATGGCATCGACCAGCGAGATGAGTTGCAAGGAAAGATGGCGATACGGGTTGTACGGCACGGGCGACGTATGGAATGAACCGCGATAGAGCCCTTCCTGAGAATGGCGGTGGAATCCGATGCGACGCATGGCGCCACTGCAGCCACTGATGAGGGCACTGCAACGCGCAAAAAGTTCGCAGTCGATAACGGTATCGATACCGATGGATCGCATGCGTCGAATCGAGTGCCACAGATCGATGAGCAGGTGCATTGCTGAATCGTCCCGAATCGCAAGGACATGCTCTGGCTTCACGACCGAAAGCAAATCGAGCACCTGCCGGTTTCTGGCAAACAGGAGCATGTAGATATCTGCGTCGGGATACCGTTTTCGCAAGCGACCGAGCATCGGTTCTGACAGGACAAGGCTCCCGAGTTCGCTCAGGAGGATCACAAGAATGCGCTTTGGTTGTGGCTTCGGCGACGGATTGTGCTGAAAGAAGTTCCAGGTCCCATGCCAGGCCGAGAGGGCGGCGCAGCATGGAATACCGAGCCAACGGTCTACCCATTTTTGAGTCTGAATGTTCAAGGTGAGTGCGGCAGATCGCTTTCTTCCTAGGTGCGCGTCGGGCGTGAGTGTCCTCGCCGCCAACGTTTCAGACACGAAGGATAGCCCGGCTACTCACAGTTTGTGAAGTCGGCCGCAACGGAAGCTGACATATTTCCTACGGAAAATGAGACAGTCCCTACCTCCTATAGAATAGAGAGCATGACTTCCATCACAAACATCGCCGGCTACCAGTTCGCACCGCTGGCCGACCTCAAGCCGCTCCGCGATGAACTTTCTCGAAAATGCAAGGCCCGGCAACTCAAAGGAACGATTCTGCTGAGCACAGAGGGGGTCAATCTGTTTGTGGCGGGGCAACCGGCGCACGTCGAATGGTTGCTGGCTGAACTGCGGCGCATTCGCGGCCTGGAACAATTGCCCGTGAAGGTCAGCCAGAGCAATCGACAGCCCTTCACCCGGATGCTGGTTCGAATTAAACGCGAGATCATTGCATTTGGAGTTGAAGGGATTGATCCGGCAAGATCGCCGTCGCCAAAGCTTTCGCCGCGACAACTCAAGCAATGGCTCGACGAAGGGCGGCCGATCACGCTCTTGGACACGCGCAACGCGTACGAAATCAAGCTGGGCACGTTCCAGAATGCGATGAGCCTCGGCATCGATCATTTTCGCGAATTCCCAGACGCGGTCGCCCGGTTGCCAGATGCCATGAAACAGCAGCCAGTCGTGATGTTTTGCACCGGCGGCATTCGCTGCGAAAAGGCGGGGCCGTTTATGCAGCGCCAGGGATACGAGCAGGTCTATCAACTCGATGGCGGCATCCTCAAATATTTCGAGGACGTTGGCGGTGATCACTATCGGGGGGAGTGTTTTGTTTTTGATCAACGGGTCGGATTGGATCCGAGCTTGAGCGAAACGGCCAGCGATCAATGCTATGCCTGCCTCACGCCGCTGACGGCCGACGATCTGCTCGATCCGCGATTTCAAAAGTCGGTGTCGTGCCCCTATTGCTTTGCAACCGACGCCGAACAGCAGGCACGCACTTTGGAAAAACGGCACTCGCACTTGGCAAAAGCCACGCAACCGCTTCCCGGCAGCCAACCGTACAACAACCAACGGCCGCTGATTGTTCCCGCACGGTGCGACGGCCTGTCGCTCATCGATTTTGTTTGCACCATTTTAAAGCAGGTGCCTCGCGACGAGTGGGTGGCTGTTTTTGCAGCGGGACGAATGCTCGATCGCGATGCATTCCCAGTGACTGGCGATCGCGTCGTACGCGCAGGCGAGCGGTATCTGCAGCTCTTTCCAGGCACGCGAGAGCCCGACGTGAATGCGGCAATCCGGATCGTATACGAAGACGAAGCCCTGCTCGTTATCGACAAACCGTCGCCGCTGCCGCTCCACCCCAGTGGCCGGTTCAATCGCAACACGCTGCAATCCATTTTGCGAGCAGTTTATGCTCCACAAGTGCCTCGCCCGGCCCATCGGCTTGATGCAAACACGAGCGGCCTTGTTCTGTTTACCCGCACACGCCATTTTGCGGGCTTGATCCAACCGCAATTTGCCCGCGGCGAGGTCGAGAAGGTCTACATCGCACGGGTTCATGGGCATCCGCCGGAAGATGCCTTTCGCTGCGATTGCCCGATCAGCGACACCGCTGGCGATTTTGGTTTTCGAACCATCGACGAAACAGCGGGCCGCACCGCCACGACGGAATTCAAGGTGCTCCAACGCCTAGAGGATGGCACTGCGATCCTCGAAGTCCGTCCGCTGACAGGACGCACCAATCAAATCCGCGTGCACCTCTGGCAGCTTGGCTGGCCCATTTGCGGCGAGCAGGCATATCTGCAAGATCGACAACTCGGCACTCCCCAAACCCACGCCGTTGGGGACCCGCCTCTTTTGTTGCAATCGTCGCTGCTGCGGTTTGTTCACCCGATCACACAGCAAGCAGTAGCATTTGTGGCGGCTGGGCCAGCATGGGCTCAAGAACAGTCCAAGCCGTCAGGCACATTGGAATCCGGGCCACCTCGTTTTCTATCCTGAGCGACCGAGGCGTGGTAGAATTTTGTCCGTGTGTTGTTTTAGTTTTTGTTGTTCGATGATCCGTTGGAGCAAGGGGTGCCAGATGGGTATGGGTTGTGTTTTCAGTCGCTGCCTTGTCGGCTGTTTCGTTGGTTGTCTGGCATGGGCCGCCTCGCTGCCGGTGTGCGGGCAGGTGGCTGGAGCTGGAAAGCCTCTGGCTGCGGCCCCTTCCCCGCGAGCGACAGATGAGCAGGCAATCCGTGCTGCCACCGCCGCCTACCAGCAGGCGCTCGATCGGTGGGATGGCAAGGCGATGGCCGATCTCTGGACGGCTGATGGAGATATCATCGACGGCGATGGGCGGGTGATGCACGGACGCGAAACCGTTTCGCTCACCGCAATGCCAACCGAAGGCGAACGGCGGCCAGATTTTCGAATCCACGAAACGAACCTGCGTTTTCTGTCCGCCGATGTGGCCCTGGAGGATGGCACGGTCGAGGTAACACCCAGCGGATCGTCGACGCCGCTGGCCGGTCGCTTCTCCGCCACGTGGCTGCGGCACAACGGCGAGTGGAAACTCGCCGCCCTTCGCGAATCACCCATCACTTCCCAAACAGGCAGCGAACGACTCAAAGACCTCGACTGGATGGTGGGCGATTGGCGGGTTGTTGACAATACATCGGTTCCGAATGCACCGAGCCAGAAGCCCTCTGGCACAGCCTTGCCCGAGCAACCCGCCCACGACAAGCCGCCGATTGAAATGTCGGTTCGGTGGAATGCCACGCATACATATCTCCTCCGCGATATGAAAATCCCGCACGACACCGGCAACTCGACTGACCGTAGCGATCCCAAAGGAAGTGCTTCAAAGGGAAGTGCCCCTGCTTCCCATATTACACAACGCATCGGCTGGGATCCCCTGTCGCGGCAGATCTGCTCGTGGTCATTCGGCTCTGACGGTGGGCGCAGCGAGGCGGTATGGAGCAAGGACGGCGATTCCTGGATTGCCCGCACCACGGCCGTGCTGCTCGACGGCAGCCAGACTTCCTCGCTCAACGTCTACACCTACAATGGAGGAAACCAGTGCCTCTGGAAATCGTTTCACACGCATGCGGGCAGCGACCATCTCCCGCAAGTCAATATGACGATGATCCGCATACCGGAGAAACCCTTGAAATGAACAGGTTCACAGTGCAGCCAACAGCCCCTCGCCTCATTGCCACCTGCGCACTGCAGTGCGCACTGCTGGTAGCCCCCGCCGCCGGGCAGTCACCTTCTGCTAACAAAGTTCCTGCTCCTCAAAAGCCCACCAGTCAATCTGGTGCAGAAAAAAAAGAAGCCGTTGCAACTGGCGAGAGCGATCTGGCCCGCAAGACCGAGGTCATGCACAGCAGTCGCTGGCGGCGGGCCATCTTTGAACTGAGTGAATGGCTCTCCAGCCAGGAAATCTATTCCCCTAAGGAAGTCTCCCGAATCAAATCTGACTTCAATCGCCGCGTTGAAAAGATGTCATCGTATGACGTGGAGTATCTCCTCGAAGACCTCGAAACAAAATTTAAGGTCATCGACTCACCCGAGGCGCAGGAGGCGAGGGCTTGGGTCGGGCAGTATATGTCGGCCATGTCTGACAGAAAGCGACACGAGTTACTCAAGGACCTTCCCGATGTCGTTAACATGACGGCCGGACAGCTCTCGCAGGAAATCGAAAAAATCGAACAGAAGCGATCACAGCTACAGCAGCGGCAAAGTGCGTTTGACCAAGGGCGACAAACGCTCGTCGATCAGGCACAGATTTCACGGCAGCAGACGGCACAGGCCGCAGCGGCGGCGGTGGCCCAGATGAACTCTTCTCCCTCGTATTCTCCGTACCGCAGCCAAGGTGGGGGCGGGGCCGGCGGAAAACTGCCTTTCGCCGACTCCAAAGGCAGCGGCATGACGCTGACTTCGGGCGTTTTCGGCGCCTCCGTGTCGATGAATATCGGGAGTTTCTGAACGATTGTGGCATTTCTTTCAGCCCGATGCGACCGCTGAGAAAACCCTCAAAAACGATCCTCTTCTCGTCGGCAGGGAGTCGCTGCTGTATAACTCTCCCGGTCATTGAGGCCGAACCGGCAGAAGCCGGCGGGTGAATCGACCCGCTGTTTTTTTGTCGCCGACTTCGTGACAAATTTCACGAAGTGGCCTGCAGCAGCCGATTCCATCGATTTCAAGAGCTTGAGACACCTGTTTAGCGCCAACCTAATTTCTTATGGATTCCATTCTCCCAGTTTTGCTGTTTGTCGCCATCGGGGTGGCCGTATCGGTGGGACTGGTCGTTGCAGCCGGACTCGTCGGCCCCAAGCGATCCAGTGCCGTCAAGGAGATGCCCTACGAAAGTGGTATGGATCCGGTGCACGACACGCGCCGCCGATTCGATGTCCGCTTTCATCTGGTCGCGATCACGTTTCTCGTCTTCGACGTGGAATTGCTGTTTCTCTACCCATGGGCCGTTGCCAGCCGTGCGTCAACTGGCGTGGATGCGGCCGTTGCTGGCGGGCTAGTTTCCTCGCGGGGACTGGTGTTCGGCGGCGCGATGCTCTTTCTGGCGTTGGTGGTGGTGGGGTTTGCCTACGACTGGAAAAAGGGAGTGTTTCAATGGCGTTAGAATTGCCCGAGAATGTAGTCGTGAGCAAGCTCGACGAACTTGCCAACTGGTGCCGCAAAAACAGCCTCTGGCCGATGCCGTTTGCCACAGCCTGCTGCGGCATAGAACTCATGGCCACTGGCGCTGCCAAGCATGATCTAGCCCGGTTTGGGGCTGAGGTGTTTCGGTTCAGTCCGCGGCAGTGCGATCTGATGATTGTGGCTGGCCGCGTGGTCATGAAGATGCTGCCTGTCTTACAGCGAATCTGGCTGCAGATGCACGAGCCCAAGTGGTGTATCTCAATGGGGGCCTGTGCCAGCACAGGGGGCGTATTCGACACCTATGCCGTCGTGCAGGGAATCGATCGATTTTTGCCTGTGGACATGTATGTGCCCGGCTGTCCGCCGCGGCCCGAGCAGCTCATTCAGGCCATTATCGATCTGCAGGACAAGATCCAACGCGAGGGCACGATCACCGGCCGCGAGTTCAACACCGTCGAGCGACAGCTCCGCAAACGGGCCCTCGTGGAATCGGCCGATCTGCTCACCGTGGATGCCTCCCGCAATCCAAACATTCAACGCGCCATGTCTGACCGATCCGCCATCTGCAGGATGCCGACGAACTGATTCGCCTCGCTCAATTCGCCGCACCTCCTCACCATACCGCCTCCCCCCATGCAAACCCCAACCCCGATGCCCAGCACACCTTCCCTCACCACCGACACCAGCGACG
>CAIRDU010000105.1 GCA_903877395.1 uncultured Planctomycetaceae bacterium | reverse complement strand
GTGGCCAGCCTGCGCAAGGATGCGCAGGATATCGGGATGGAGCAGTGGGGTGTTGAGCATTTTTTTGAAACCCGCTGGAAATCTTGACACCGAGAAGCCTAGCAAAAAGAAGCACATTCCCAGCCATCCCCGGTGCAACACCCGGGAAACGCATCAGAAGCCAGCGCACTCCCGAAGACTTTCAATACTCTTGTGTGCGGCTTGGATGCCGTTTGGGAGCGGAAACACTTCTGCCGACAAAAAGCCTTCGTACCCGATTGAGCGAAGCGCGGCAATAACCGGCCGTGTGTCAGTATGCCCCAGACCAACTGCGCATCGATTAGAGTCGGCCCAGTGAACGTGCCCAATCCGGCTGCCGACTGCCACAAGAGCCTGCGACACGTGAGCCTCCTCGATGTTCATGTGAAAAAGATCGCACAGCAACCGGACATGATCCAGCCCGCGAATGTCACAAAAAGCAGCGGCGGCGGCCTGCTGGTTGAACAGATTCGTCTCGTAGCGGTTGAGCGGTTCGTACAAAATCACTTGACCGTGTCGGCAGGCTCGCTGGCCGAGCAGAGCCAGCGATTCGGCCAGCCAGTCAAGAGCCATCTCTCGCGACACATTCCCTGCAAGAGTGCCCTGCATCGATCCGACAATCACCGGCGCGCCCCGCTCGCCTGCGACATCGATCAATTTTGCAATGAAGTCGCGGGCCCGCTGCCGAATGGCCGGATCGGCATGGCACAGATGGAGTTTGTGTTTGATCCAGCCCCCGCCCGTACCAACAGCAGCCAGCGAGAGAGAGCAGTCTGCGAGCAATCGGTCAATTGCCTCAGATGGAAACGCCTCTGCGCTTTCCGGAAATATCTCGACACCATCAAAGCCCAGTTCGGCCGCAGCCAGACAGCCGCCCTCGAGCCCCTCGTGAAAGACAAACGGCCCCTGCTTTGCCTCAGGAACCAAACAGATTGTGACAGCTGACTTCATGCCACCTGCCTTTCCTGCCTTACCCATTTTTGGTGGCTGCCACCGTTTTCGTTTTTTGGAAGAGGGGGAGGAGGTGGCGGTTCAGGATGTTGTCGGTGACTTGTCTACCCACAACGTCTGGATGGGCCTTGAGCAGGTCGGTGTAGCGACTGCCTTGCTGGGCCGCCACCTTAAAAGACACGTGCAACAACTGTCGCATGTGCGGATTGAAATCTGGGTTTGTCGGCACATGCCGAAGTGCCGCAGCAAACCGGCGTCCGCTCCAGCCGACTGCTTCTGCCGTCGATGGCAACTGCGCAGGGTCGATGTCGATGACAGACGCATACGGGGCGCATAACTCATCGATGTGGCTAAGGGCATAGGCATAAATCTCTTGCGCCAACAGAAGCCCGTCGCCACCGGCCTCTGCCAAGCCGATCAACTCCTCCAGCCACGTTGTGCCAGCCGTCTTGATATGCACGCCAGCACCTGTGGCCGAAAGCACGCGACGAATCAATGGATAGAGCGAAAACTTATCGCTGCCGCTGTGCACCGAAAGCTTGAGGGTTTCTGGCAGGCCGTAGTGTTCTACGGCAAACGCCAGCACGGCAATGTCATCGGCAAACTCTCGCTCAAACGTTGCCAGATCACCGACGTAATCGACTCCCTTGTTGAATCGACCAGTGAACTTCGGAGCAATCGTCTGAAGTGGGATCCGTTCGTCGGCCAGCATCGCCAGAATCACGAGTAGCTGCGGCGGAGTCTGGGGCTGATCGGTTTCGTCCATGCTTACTTCAATGACACACCCAGCAACCCCGCGACGGGCGGCAATGAATCGGTAGATTTTGCCTGCCTCTTGGCAGGCCAGGAGGTATGTGGCCGCAATGGACTCAAGACTCTCGCGCGATAAATGAATCGTAGACGCAACGCCCGGGATCGAAACGCTCGACGCCAACTCGCGATGACGCCCCACAAACGCAGCCACATCCGCAGCCGCGGCCGGCCGGCCAATGCTGTCGGCGACATCGATTGTGAAAAAATCGCTGACCGGCAGAAACCTCTCCACCGTGTCGAACCGAATGTGATCGGCATCCACGAACCACGGGTGCGGCCATCGCCCCGCAGCCACAGCCTCGGCCGCCGCCACGCGCACACTCAACGGCTCGCTGCCAATGAAGGAGTGTTCGCGGTTGGATTTATTCCACACAGGAGCCACCACAACGCCGTCGGCAGCCAGACTTTCAAAGGCCGCGAGCTGCGAGCGAGCCTGATGGGCAAAGCGATCGCCGACGCCAAACGAAAGCCGGGGCAGGAGAAGCATGGCACGATCACCCTAGGCATGAACGCAAGTAGAACAAACAATTCGATTGAAGAAAAAATTACCGATGGCAATCCGGCACCAACGATTCGATAAACGATTGTTAGACGTCGAGATTTTTAACGTCGAGGGCGTGTCGCTCGATAAACTCCCGGCGCGGCTCGACTTTTTCTCCCATCAGCACGCGAAACAGATCGTCAGCGGCCGCCGCATCGGTCATCGTCACACGCAACAACGTGCGATTGGCTGGATCCAGCGTTGTGTCTCGCAGTTCCTCGGCATTCATTTCGCCCAGCCCCTTGAACCGGGTGATCGAGAGACCCTTTTCCCCTGCCCGCCGCACGGCCGACAGCAGACCACGCAGATCCTCCAAGCCGATGGAGTTATCGCCGCGACGCAGCGTGTAGCGGGGCTCTTCGGTACCCGTGCGATCTTCTGGCAGAAGGGATTCGATGCCGAACCCTGCCAACGACAGTTCTGCTAAGCCTGAGTTGATGCTCCGCACTTCGTGGAGATCCACAATCACAAGCTGATCGCCGGTATCGCCCTCGCCGCCAACTGCTGCAGCGTGGCCGCCTTCAGCACGCCCCACTGCCAACTCACCACCGGATGCTTTTTCTTTGCTCTTTACAAAGGCCTCGAGATCGTCGCGGCTGGTAAACCATCGCTCGTCCGTGCCGTAATAGACGTGGTACATCGGCAGCTTGCCTGTTGTGGGATCCCTCCGGGCAGCGTGGTCGCGGAGGCTCACTCCCCGCCGCTCCAGAGCCACCAGCGCGTCCTCCAACCCAGAGAGCGTTCGGCAGAGCTTTTGCATTGCCTCGCCCGATATCTCCCGGCCATCCCCTGGGAAAAAAACGCCCTCGCCCAACCCTTGGTCCAGGAGCTGCGTCTTCATTTCATCTTCTGTCTGCACGTAGTAGACGGCCTTCCTGGAACGCACCCGAAAAAGTGGCGGCTGAGCGACATAGACGTGCCCGGCGGCCACGAGTTGGTACATCTGGCGATAAAAGAATGTCAGCAAGAGCGTGCGAATGTGGGATCCGTCGACGTCTGCGTCGGTCATGATCACAACCTTACCGTATCGCCGTTTGTTGAAGTCGGCCTCGTCGCCAATCCCTGCGCCGATGGCCGAGATCATGCTCCGCACCTCTTCGTTTGCAAGCACTTTATCTTCGCGACTCTTGTAAGCGTTGATGATCTTGCCTCGGAGCGGGAGGATCGCCTGGTATTCCCTGTGCCGACCTCCTTCGGCCGAGCCGCCGGCCGAATCGCCCTCCACAAGATAGAGTTCGCAATTCTCCATGATGTTGCTTGTGCAGTCTCGCAGCTTGCCGGGGAGGCTGCGGCCGGAGAAAGCGCCTTTGCGCTCGCGCAAAAGCGCCTTTGCCTTTTGCGCCGCCGCACGTGCCTCGGCAGCCAGCACGCCCTTCTGCGCGATCGCCTTGGCGCTTTTTGGGTTCTCCTCCAGATACTTCGAGAGAAAGTCGCCCACTGCCGAATTGATAATGCCTTCCACTTCACCGTTACCGAGCTTTGTTTTCGTCTGCCCTTCAAACTGCGGATGGGGCACCCGCACACTCACCACCACCGTGAGACCTTCTCGCACGTCTTCGCCAGTGGGCACGAGATCTTTGTAGAGCCCCGTCTTCTTGCCGTAAGCGTTGAGGCTCCGCGTGAGGGCTGCACGAAAACCAGAAACGTGCGTGCCGCCTTCGGTGGTTGAGATGTTGTTGACGTAGCTGTGGAGATTTTCCGTGTATTCACCCGTGTACTGCAAGGCAATATCCCACGACACCCCCTCGTTCTCCCCCTTGATCGAAATCACATCGGCATGAATGGCATCGCTGGATCGGTTGAGCCACTCCACGAATTCGAGAATCCCTCGCTCGTAGAAAAAGTCTTCCGTCTGCCCGCTGGCGACATCGGTAAAGCCAATCCGCACGCCCGAGTTCAAAAATGCCAACTCCTGGAGCCGGCGAGAAAGCACATCCCACGAAAACTTGGTCGACGGGAAGATCTGCGGGTCGGGCTTGAACGTTGTCTTGGTGCCCGCGCGACTGGTTGTGCCGATCTTTCGCACCGGCCCCGTGGGCTCGCCTCGCTGGTATTCCTGCTGCCAGACATGCCCGTCGCGAGAAACCTCTACCTCGCACCATTCCGACAGGAAGTTCACGACCGTCACGCCCACGCCGTGGAGGCCGCCGGAGGTCTGGTAGGCCCCTTTTTGGAACTTTCCACCAAACTTGAGCACCGTCATCACTCCCTCGAGCGTGGAGATGTCGCGGTCCATTTCTTCGGAGAGCTGCGCATGCCGTTCCACGGGAATACCTCGGCCGTCGTCTTCGACTGTCACGCTGCCGTCCACATTGACCGTCACGCTCACTCGCTTGGCATAGCCAGCCATGCATTCATCGATCGAGTTGTCGACGACTTCGTAGACGAGGTGATGCAGGCCGCGGGCCGTATTGTCGCCGATGTACATGCCAAAACGCTCGCGCACATGCTCCCGATCCGAGAGGTGCTGGAGGTCTTCTGAGGTGTATCCCGGCTGAGGGATTGCCGGTGCCTGCGAGCCATCTATCGTGTCTGTTATGTCTGTCATGTGTTCGTCTTGTCCTGAGGGTATGGATGAAGGAAAGGGGCGCGACGTCAACGGCCTGCATCGGCCATGAGTCGGCAGCGAATGTCGGTGATGCCCTCGGCGGGCACCAGTTCGTTTAATCTTGCGATGATCTGACGTTTTAAAAAGCCCATCTCTTGCACCAAGGCCGAGTGGCTGACAAACACGTCCAAAACGCCCCGCCGCACAAGCCCGGGCTGCGACGCAGCACGCATGTTTTCTGGGGCGGCCTGCTGCCACGCTCCGGCCAATCCACTCGACCCTTGTTCGCAGTCGTAACCCGTGCGGGCCATCAGCCTCGACATGAGTCGGCCAATCTTGGTGGGCCCCGTCGGAGTGGAGCCAGAAGCGGCGGTGTGTTTGGGATTCTGGGACATGGCTCTACTCGGCAGCCAACGGCATGATCACGTAGCCGTACCCGTCGGTGGTACGGCAGACGCATGCACTCTGGCTGTCTGTTAATTCCGCCGTCACTGCGGTGCCACCGTCGAGTACTCGCAGGAAGTCGGAAACAAATCGCGGGTCTAATTTGATTTTGACTGTGTTGCCAGCGTGGTCGATGGGGAGTTCGATGCGACTCTCGCCGCTCTCGGATGAACGTCCCGAGAGCACCAGCTGCCCGGGCTCAAACGAAAATTCAACCCCCTTTGACTGCTCGCTTGTGACGATGGCCGCCTGCTTGACAGCCGCCAGAAAAGGCCCGGCCAACAGATGCACGTGCATCGCCTCTGGTCGATCTGGAAAGACATCTCGCCATCGAGGAAATCTGCCTTCCACCAGCCTTGCGGATATCGTTGTGCCACCTGAGCGAATGAGAATTTCGCTGGATCGTACAGCCACATGCACGGGCGATGCGGCATCCCCGAGAGAGCGTTCGACCAGTTGCATCGCCCGCGACGGCACGATCGGCTGCGCGTCGGCAGGAGTGCCACCTACGGAGGATGCGGGCCCCTGCATCATGGCAAGACGCCGGCCGTCTGTGCCGATGGCTGTGACATTTTTTTCGGTGAGTTCCAGAAGCACACCTCCCAACGCAAACCGACTGGATTCATTGTCGGTCGCAAAGACCGTTCGCTTCACGAGTTCGCGCACAAGCGGTGTCGTCAGTTCGAAGCATGGCTCCGCTGGGAAAGTCGCCACGGCGGGAAATTCCATCGCGTCTTCTGCCGGGAGGCGAAACTGACTGCGAGGGGCCTTGACGACCGTCGCGTTCCCGTCGGAATAAATCTCAAACACGGTTCCTGGGACGCTCTCTCGCACAATCGCCGCAAGCCGACTGCTGGGCAAGAGCACCGCTCCAGCAGCGATGGTTTCAACGCCTTCGATCTGGATCCGAATTCCCACCTCCAGATCGGTTGCCAAGAGCACAGCAGACGTGCTGTCAACCTCCAGTTTGACGTTCATCAGTACAGGCTTTGGGGAGCGGGCCGGCACAACAGCCGACGCACCTTGCAATGCCGCTAAGAGCGGCTCTCTGGCACAACGCACTTTCATCGCCGACAGAATGTCCTTTCCAAGGGGTCCCATGTACAGGTCTGGCAACCCCCTAATGTACCCGACAAAGCCTCCACTGAAATCCCCTTTCTATCGTCCCGAGATGGGATTTTTGGGTGCCCTTGGACCCACGCATGACCCCCTTCTTTCTTACTCCTACGAGTATTTTAAAAGAAAAGGAGAAGGAGTAGAAAGAATCCAGCAGAAAGAGCACCTACACCTTGTGGGTGCCGACGCAAACACTGCCAAGACGAACTGTGGCATCCCTAGAAAAGTGAAGACAGATCATAAAAAAGGCATTTTTTTAAAGAGTTGAGTGCTGGAGTTGGGCGTTCATGCACTGTCAGTTTGAAGTTGGTTCTGTGTCGGTTCAATGACAAGGTTCTGTGTGCCAGATATGTTATTTCCTGTGAGTTGGATACAGGTTTGGCGGCAGCCGACCGGAGGCCCACTGCCGAGCGGGCGAAGGGGCTCTGCGAGTCCAGTGGGTTGCGATTGGCAACGGTTGGTGATGGAAAATGCACCGGACGTTTTCCCAACACGTCCCAACAGATCTCCAACAATCCGGCACCTCTGCGACCACATCGAAAAAAATCACCCCCGGTCGTTGCGACCGGGGGTGATTATCAAATCGAGTGCTGCACGGGCAATGAGGTGCCCTGCGAGAGCAGCAGTTTACTGAAAGGCCAGCGGAGCGTCGCCGTCGGATGGGTGCGACAACTGCCGCAAGACCTGAGTGTCAAGCTTCTCGTTGACCCAGTGGACGCTCCCGTCACCAAAACCTGCAAAGCAACCGCCACCCGCATGCAGGCTAAACGGTTCGTCGTTGGAGCCACAGTTGTTCACATCCCAACTGCAGTCTGCACCTGTGGACGTGGCATTCTTGCCGCCACCGTAGGTGCTCACGCTTCCGTCGGTCGCCTTTCCTCCTGGCATTGGGTTCTTGTTGTTGTTGATGATGGTTTGCGTCCGCGGTACGGTCGACTCTTCGTTCGGACCGCCAGACACACCGCTGGCACAATCCGCATCGGCCCAACGGTTCGGAACGGTCTTGGAGGACGGATTGTCTGTCGAACCGGCCGTCCACAGCGAGTCGCCGGACACAATTGCTTTTGGTGCACCACCCGAAGTCCGATACCACGTTGTGGCACCGCCAACCGTTGAATCTCGCGTTCCAACGGTCTGCAGCGTGCGACCAGCATCCTCAAAGAAGATCGCGGTGTTGCTCGTGCCGTCCACTGCGTGTTGTACGCCATTGGATTGCAGAAGCGAGAGGAGTCCTTCTTTGTACGATCCCCTCGCCGTGGCACTCGTTGCCTTGCTTCGCGTTCCGTCCGTGGCACTGAGGTCTGTGTACGCAATCGGCATGTAGTCCGTTCGCCCGTAGTACGCGAAAAACGGCGAGGTGGACGACCCTGAAGCGGTGGTGGCCCCTGTTGAAGTGCCACCGTACTCATCCTTGCTGATGCCGTTTGAAGGGCAGACAAACATGGAAATCTTCGTTGCGGCCAACTGTGAGTTGCCGCCTGGTGCACCGCCGCTGGCGGTGGTGTCCCAGTAAGGTCGCTTGGCTTGCCATTTCCCGGCAATGCCTACCTGCTCAATAAACGGCAGGAGTTGGACGAAAAAAGACTCAATGTTCAGCCCCTTCATATTTCCTGCAGCAAAGTCGATGCCTTCTCCGCTGGTTGGATACTTCTTGTTGGCAGCTTCGTAGCCGATGCAACCCAGAGAAATCTGCTTGACGTTATTGGAGCACTGGCTTTTGCGAGCCGCCTCACGAGCACTTTGAACCGCTGGCAGCAGCAGGCCGACGAGCGTGCCGATGATGGCGATGACAACGAGCAATTCGACCAGCGTGAAGCCGAGTCTTTTGCTTTTGCGAGCAGTTTGAGTCAACAGGGAGGAACGCATTTGAAAATTCCTTAGTGGAAAATAGGGAAGAAACAATTCAGAAGGAACAAGGACACAGAAAACAGAATGTCCACATGCTTTCGGCGTTGAGGCAGAACCTATCTGGCACACATCAGGCGTTTGTGAGGAAATGGTTAGAATTGTGTGAGGATCGACGCCAAAGAAGAATCAGGCCATTTTTTTTGCTTCGCGAAGCATGTGGGCGATGGCCACAGCGGCCGCATCGGCTGCGGCGTTGCCGGAATTTTTTGAAATCGCCTTTTTTGTGGCCGTCAGCCGCCACCAGCGATTCATCTGCACTTCTTTCCTCGCAAGGGCGTGGAGGGCCGTCGTTCGATCATTTTTGGCAGCAGGCATCTGGGCCATAGGAAACCTCCTCGATGGGTGGGCTCAAGCAAACATCCTGAAGAATCGGATCGGCCCGAAGAATGGCACAACTGCGTGAGCATTGGATGAGGGTGGCGTGAGAAATTGATGAGCGTTTGTGACGCAATCTGAGCGGGCAGTCCAATGGCCAGCGGGGGCGTGGCCCGTACCGGGTTCCACTTCGCTTGGCATCGCGAAAAGACGCTGTTTACGCAGCGGTTTACGGCAGTTTGCAGGTGCCGTCGTCGCATCTGCCGGCCAGTCGCATGCGATTGCGTGCCACCCAAGCGTAGAGCGTTTTCCAGAGAGGCATCGTGCCTGGGATGTGCAAGAGCAATGCCAGCGGCCACAAGAGCACCAGTCGCCGCGAGAGATACCGGACAGCCTCCGCGCCACCACGGGCTTTTCCGAATGGATCGATGACGTACATTTGCGCGAGAAGATCTTCGTGCCGCATGTCAGGAAAGTCGTCGGCCACGCGGGCATCGTGCAGCGACCTCACAACAAGGTGGCCGCTGAGATCGAGCCATCGCAAGAGGGCAATTTGACTCCGGCAAAATCGGCACTGCCCGTCATAGAGCACCGTGGTGGGGGTTCGTGTGGTGTTGCCAGAATGTGTGTGGTGGTGAGTCATCAGTGGGCCAATGGCCAGCGGGAGCGTTGCCTGTACCGTTGTGCGCGCCGCATCTGTCCCGCCGCGGCCAATTCAATTGTAGATGCATGCGTCCGCGCATGTATCTATGGGTATCTCTTTGCTATGAGGCATGAGGCATGAGGCGTTTTGCCTTCCACAGAAGGCTCAGCGTCTCCTTCCGGAGTCGCGACTCAATCTTTCAGCAGTTTGATGGGTAAAGTGCAGAAATTCAGAATGGTCACGGCCCCGGCCGAGATGAGCGTCCACGGCGCCCAATCGGGGGCCATGACGAGGCGAGATCCGCCCCGGCCATCGACCGGCAGCAGCACGGCCGAATCGATGATGAGAAGTTCGAGACCGACCACGCACGCAAAGATTCCCGCCGCTAGAAAAAAGCTTTTCCACATCATTTTGCAACTGCGGCTTCTTGAGCCGTTTCTTCCGTGGCCTCCAGAAATGCCCTGCTGCTAACGAGGGCCTCTTTCTCATGTTCGGCACGGAGTCAATCGGGGCATGAACAGCCAGTGCCCGTACGCGGAGTGTGCGGGTTGTGCGGGTTGGTGGTGCTGCTGACGCAAGAATCCACGACCCCGTTTGCCTTGAAGAAGGGCCGCGTCAGTTCGTGCCCAATGCGTCGGCGGAGCCGGTTGGATCGCCCGCAGGCATGCGCGGCGGGCGGCGGCCTGCTGTGGTGCCTGGCACAATGAGCGGGGCACCCGTCGAGGCCTCCACAATTTCCCGCAGTTCGCCGCCGTTGATCACCTCGCACTCAATGAGGCGGACGGTGACGGCTTCCAGTGCTGCCCGGCGGGTTTCCAAAATCTGCCTCACTTGCTCGATGCCTCCGTCAATGATCCTGCACACTTCCTCGTCGATTTCTCGCGCAGTCTCTTCGCTGTGGCTGCGCGAGTGCGAGAGATCGCCACCGGCAGCAGCCAGAAAGGGCGACCGTGGGTTTTGGCGGTACGTCACCCGGCCCAATCGGCTCATGCCGTAGTCCATAACCATCGCGCGGGCAATCTCGCTGGCCCGTTCCAAATCGTTTTGGGCGCCAGTGGAGACGTCTGAATAGACCATTTCCTCCGCGATAGTGCCGGCCAAAAGCACCTGGATCCGGCTCTCCAGTTCGCTCTTTGTGAGCAGATAACGGTCGTCTTCCGGCCGCTGCATCGTGTAGCCCAGTGCCGCCAAGCCGCGAGGGATGATCGACACCTTATGCACGGGATCGGTGTTGGGCAGGGAGAAGGCAACAATCGCATGGGCCGCTTCGTGGTAGGCCACCCGTTTTTTTTCGTCCTCGTGAATGACCCGTTTTTTCTTTTCGAGGCCCGCAGTGACCCGTTCGACCGCCTCGTCAAATTCCTCCATACCAACGGAGGTTTTATTGTTGCGGGCCGCCAGCAGCGCCGCCTCGTTCACGAGGCTTGCGAGATCAGCTCCACAGAATCCAGAAGTGATGCGGGCCACGTGCTCGACGTTGACCGAAGGATTGAGCTTGATCGCGGCCATATGCACTCGCAGGATTGCCTCGCGGCCACGCACATCGGGTCGGTCAACCAGAACATGCCGGTCGAATCGGCCAGGTCGTAAGAGTGCTGGATCGAGCGTTTCTGGCCGGTTCGTGGCGGCCATCACAATCACGCCACTGTTGCTCCCAAAGCCATCCATCTCTACAAGCAGCGCGTTGAGCGTTTGTTCGCGCTCGTCCATGTTGTGTCTAAGAACATTTTTTGATTTCCTGTTCTTGTAACTATTTGAGGCCAATTACAATAATACACTTCACCCGTCACATATGGAATACCTTGAAACGAATTAACCGAATCATACACCGCTCTTGGTGCATTTGGGTCTAATCCTTGAACTGGTAATCTGTCTTTACCTGGCCAATATTTTTGTCTCACATCTTGAGGTACATTATACCAAGACCATTGGGTTCCATTATCACCAAAGAATTCACTATAATTAAGTTTTAAGAAATCAAAGTTTTCTTTTTTAACAATCTGTAATGTTTTTGAATAAAGATTTGG
>CAIRDU010000104.1 GCA_903877395.1 uncultured Planctomycetaceae bacterium | reverse complement strand
GCGATCGCACTGATGTATGCGGCCCAAAGGCTCACCGCTCTCCAACGAGAAACAGCCTCACACAAACCCAGTGGCTCGCTCCCGTTGGCTGCCTATGCCGCTGCAGGGGCTCTGTGTTGCGTGATTCTCTGGGATCAGGTTCCCAGAGCTCCAACGGCTACAGCCACAGCCGCAATCGCTCGACAAGTGGAAGCCGACCGAGAATTTGTGGCCGCCATGGAAGCAGCACTGCCAGACCGGGCAATGGTTTTTCAGCTACCGATTATGGAGTTTCCTGAATCGCCAGTGCCCGGAGTGCCGCCGTACGACCACTTCCGTCCGTATCTCTACAGCAAAAACCTTCGCTATTCATTCGGCTCCATGAAGGGCCGCCCTCGCGAAGACTGGCAGAAGGAGTTGGGAAAAATGGCTTTCAAGGACGCCGTTGCTGAAATGAAAAACAAGGGCTTCGCGGCAATCTACATCAACCGCAATGGCTTCCCCGACCGCGGCAAAGCCCTCGAAGATTCGTTGCTCGAAATGGGCTACACGAAGCCGCCACTCCGAAACGCCACCGGCGAACTGGCCTGCATTGTGCTGGAGAAAGACTGAGCCATGGCCGCCAAGCCTTGGCAACAGGCCGCGATCCTCGCCGCCATCACCATCGCTGTCTTCTCTTCCACGCTCTTTTCGCAATTTGTATACGACGCCCGACTGCAAATCCTTACTGATCCATTTCTGTTGAACCCATGGCACTGGTTGGATGTACTCAGCCTTCGCGTGCTGAGGATGGACGTACTCGACTTTAACAGGCCCGTCCAATTGGCATCGCTGATGCTCGATGCAGCGGTCTGGGGAAAGGAACCGTTTGGTTACCATTTCACCAGCGTCGTTTTGCACGCGATCAACACCGTGCTTGTGTGGATCGTGATGCAGGGGATTGTCGGAAAGGGCGGCCTTTCCTGCATGCTGGCAGCGATTATTTTTGCCGTGCACCCGGTTGTCACCGAGGCCGTGTGCGAACCGACATTTCGCGAAGATCTCCTGGTGGTCACTTTTTCGCTCGGCTCCCTTGCGATAGCGATGAGGCACCACGCGGCAGAGCCCCACAACGCAGCGAGAGCCAACTCAGATGGCTGGCGGATTGTCGCCTGCGCAGCGGGATGTTTTCTTGCCGCTGCCAGCAAGGAATCGGGCATCGTGTCGCCGCTGATTCTGGGCATGTATTGGGCAACTTTTCGCCGCAAAGAGCCAGCCGGATTCTGGCGGGCAGCCATTGGATGCGGCACCGTGCTGGTGGCTGGATTTCTTGCAGCCAGGTTTTTACTGGAGCCGCATCCGTCTGCGATCTTTGAATCGAAGCCTAGCTATCCGGGCGGCTCGCTCACCGCAGCAATGATGATTGAGCCACAAATACTCTGCCTGTATGCGCAGCTCATTCTTTTCCCAGTGAACCTCTGCGCCGACTACGGGCTCTACTCTATTCGGCATCTACCACTGCCTGTAGCACTGTCGCTCCTCGTGATTCTTGTGGCCGCAGGAATCTGTGCTGTGCGGAGCGACCGACGCATGGCGATGGCCTTGGCAATCTTGCTCCTGCCGCTGCTGCCGGTGTCGAATCTGATTCCGATCTACCGCGCTGCGGCCGATCGTTATCTTTATTTCCCACTTGCCGGCGTCGCGATCACCATCGCCCTCTTGCTCGACAGCCAGTGGCTCCGGTCACGCGAGCGCATGCGCGAGGCCGCTCTCGTCGGCTGCATGGGGGCTATCACCCTGCTCGGCATGGCCTGCGTTGAACGGCAGAAAGTATGGGCCACCTCGCTGGCCCTTTGGGAAGACACGTATCGAAAAAATCCGGCGGCCTACACGGCGGCTTTCGGTCTGGGCGAGGCACTCCGCGAGGTTGGCCGGTTGCCCGAGGCCGAAAAGGCGATGCGGGAAGCGATCCGGCTCTCGAAAGAGCAGCGGGGCGACGCATGGGCCATGCTGTCGCTGATTTTGGACGATCAGGGCCGCGAGGCGGAGGCTCGAGAGACTCTTCAAAAAGCGATTCAGGTGGATCCAAAACTCGCCGACCCTGAGGGCAGAGTGCGGGCCTTGGCGATGGAACAGCCCGTCGCAGCCGATCTTTTACGCCTCATCAAAAAAACAGAAGCTCACCGCTTGCGTGCTGGGCAATAATCCGAAACCGCTCCCGAAACGCAATGGCCTCCAACGTGGGATCGATCATATTCAATCACCATGTTATGATTCGAGAACAGCGGCGACGGCACGATTGCCTTCATCAGGTACAGATACTTTCCGGTTCAAAACAGGTTGCGAGCAGATAGGTCATGGGGAACTTTCGGAAAACAACGCGCCAGCGGCGGCCACTCGGGCCGTCTGGGCTTGAACCACGCGGCCA
The DNA here is from genome assembly GCA_903877395.1 of uncultured Planctomycetaceae bacterium. Lineage (GTDB taxonomy): Bacteria > Planctomycetota > Planctomycetia > Pirellulales > UBA1268 > BAIKAL-G1-2R. The sequence continues at coordinate 6,114 of CAIRDU010000104.1, read as the reverse complement.
GATGTCGGCGGAATCAGCCCTTGAAGGCGATGCGTTCGAGAGCGAGAGCACTCGCCCAACCGACCGGGCAGACCGCTGCCGCACCTTCCTTGTGAAGGCGGCCATCGTCATTCTGGCAGGCCTGTGGATTTATTCGCCCGCGTATCACGGCGACTGGCTCTGGGACGACGATCAACTCCTCACGCAAAATCCCGTCGTGCAATCTGGATCGCTTCAGGGCCTCGCAAAACTCTGGTTCAATCCCGACGGGGCCGACTACTTCCCGCTCTCCTACACCGCGCTCTGGATGCAGTGGCCGTTCTTCGGCCCCACCCCTACCGGCTACCATGTGGTCACAATCCTGCTCCACATTACGGGATCGCTTTTGCTCTGGCTGCTGCTAACGAGGATGAAAATACCGGGGGCATGGTTGAGCGCTATTATCTTCGCGATTCATCCGGTGTGCGTCGAGTCGGTGGCATGGGTTTCGGAACTCAAAAACACGCTCTCGCTCTCGCTCTTTTTACTGTCGGCCATTTATTATGTCGAACAGGATGCCGAGCAAGATGCCGAACTGGATCCCGACCAGCATGCTCCACACAATTCAGCCAAGCAGACGCAACTGTACCTGCTGTCATTGCTTTTTTTTCTGCTGGCGATGTTCGCAAAAACATCTGTTGTCACGATGCCGCTCGTGATCTTGCTTCATGCGTGGTGGAAACGCGGCCGCATCGCCTGGCAAGACATCCTTCGCTCAGCCCCATTTTTCGCGATCTCACTGGTGCTTGGCATCATCACGATTTACTACCAACACGGCCGTGCCATTGGCCAGGAAACGATCCTCGTGGGCGGCGTTCTGCCGCGAATTGCCACGTCCGGCATGTTGATTCTGTTCTATCTCTGGACGATCGTTTGGCCAGTGCATCTACTGCCAATCTACCCCCGATGGGAGGTTGACCCGCCAAAGCTTTGGCAGTTTTTAGCGTGGCCTGTGATCCTCGGCACGGCGGCGTGGCTGTGGTCAAAACGTGAGACGTGGGGGCGGCACGCGCTCTTTGGCTTTGGATTTTTTCTGCTGATGGTGCTGCCCGTATTGGGCTTCATCACAATCTCCTACATGCGAATCACGTGGGCAGCCGACCATTTTATTTACCTGCCAATGATCGGAGTCATCTCGCTCTTTGGGGCAGCTGCTTCGCAGTGGTACAAGCAGATCGAGGATTCGGCGAAGCCCGTGTGCGTTGCTGGCACGGCCATCCTGCTCGGAGCGTTGGGGTTTCTTTCGTTCCGCTACGCAAATGCATGGGCCAACGAAGACGCCCTCTGGACGCACACGCTCATTTACAACCACGACGCCTGGCAGGCGCACAACCGGCTGGGTGCCAAGAAATTTGCGCGAGGCGACGTGGAAGGTGCCTTCTATCACTTCACGAATTCAACCCGCCTCCGCCCAGATCTTGGCGAAACCCACAACAACCTCGGCACGGCGCTCTCTGCAAAGGGGCGGCTCAACGAGGCCATCGTTGAGTTTGCTGAAGCCTGCCGCGTCACACCGCACGTACCAGCGATCCAGGTAAACCTAGCCAATGCCTTGGCAGCGGCCGGCCGGTTTGGAGAAGCGGGCGACAAATATAAAGACCTCATTGCACGCGAGCCTGGCAACGCCGCTCTGATCAATAACTACGGCGTAACGCTCTATAAGCAAGGCGAGAAGGAAAAGGCGATCGAGCAATTCCGCAAGGCGATTGCGATCGCACCGAATATGAAAGACGCCCGCGAAAGTCTGGCCGTTGCCCTCGGTGAGAAGCCAGATCCGAACCCGGTTCCGCAGGCTCAAAAGGCCCCGCAACTCGAGATGTCGCTGCCAGTCTCGCCCACGCTCGGCCCATCCCCACAGCCAACACCGCCGCTCTTTCGATAACGACTGCCTCTGCCCTTACCAAAGCCATGTTTTTTTTGCCAGCCGCAGCAATTCGCCAATACTGCGTATGCTTTCGGCAAAATCGGCTTTGCTCTTCCCTCGCTCGCGATCGGTGAACGTAACTGGCACTTCCACAAGCCTGCCTCCAACGCGATGAATCCGATGGAGCAGATCCTCTTGGAACGCATAGCCCTGCGAAAATGGCCCGGAAATCTTGTCGAACACGTTGAGTTGCACGGCCCGAAAGCCACTTGATGCATCTCGCACCGGCACCCATAACACGAAGCGAGTGAACGAACAGACAAGCCAACTCGCCACGTGCCGCGACAAAGGCCAGCCAACCACTCGTCCACCCCGCACGCGTCTGGAACCAACGGCCACATCCGCTGGCCGTCCACCAGCAGGCTCAAGCGCCGCGAGCAAGCGGGGAATATCGGCAGGATCGTGGCTGAAATCGCAATCCATATTCACCGCCACGGCAAACCCACGCGACTTGGCCACTAAAAAACCTTCTAGAATCGCACTGCCCAATCCCCGTCGGCCTCGACGCACCAAGACATGCGCCCGTGAATTCTCCTCCGCCGCCTGCAGGGCAATTTCGCCCGTACCGTCGGGCGAACTGTCATCGACGATCAGCACTTGCAAATCCGAGCTCATCGCAAGCACCTTCTCGATCACTGCCGCGATGTTCTCGCGTTCATTATATGTGGCGGCAATTACAAGCACGCGCCCAGTCGGCCAATCGTTGCGTGAATGAATATCGGCAAGAAGCGAATCCATAGGAGGTGTTGCGAGGTTGGCGGTACGGTTCGGCTCACGTAAGCAGTCTATGCTCTTGTGCCGTTGAAGAGTCTACCGGGGCTGCTCTTTCTAGCCTCGTAGCATTTTGAATGCCCTGCTTTTGTTGTGATGGCCCCGCACCTCAGGTTCCGAGGCTTGCAGCAGGCATGGTACAGCATGCGCAAGAGGCTGGGGAGCGTTTACCGCAACAACGCAATCAGTCCCTTTTCTTAATTGGCCCGATCGCCCCGGCGCAGGCGAGCAAAGAGACCACGGTAATCCCCGAGCCGAACGGCGAAAATAGATCGCTTGATATCCGATGGGTGGTCGAACGAATCTTCCTCGATCACAACCATGTCGGAGTCGTCCTGTTCGTGGGTAGCCTCCCGAACGACAGGCGCCACAGGATAAGCAGCAGAATGGTGGGCGACCGGGGTGGTGATTGGATGAGAATCCTCCTGCTCGATCTCAAGGGCATCCAGTTTCCGGGCCATGGAAAGGCCCTCGCGACTGGCAACATGCCGGTGAGTGCTGAAGTCTTCCGGCCCACGCATAACGTAACGTTCCACAACGCGTTCCTCCTGCTCAAAATATTCCTCGAACGGATCAACGGTTGAATCAAACACGAGTTCGACGTCAGGGCCGTGCCACGGGTCGGCAGGTTCACCCCGATGCACCATCGCCGACTCCATCAGCGAACTTTCCTGCATGGCTTTGTCGGCGCTGCTGCTTGGGATTTCGATCGACTCCAGAACCGTGTCCTCGACGCCCTCATCCAGAAGGCTCCTGATATCAAGTTTGTTGTCGTAGTAGGAGTCCGTTGTTGGGAGAAACGGCTGATCGAGCGAACCAAATTCGATCATGCCAATGCCCTCACCGATCTCAATGCCGTGTAAATCACTTTCCACGCCATCGCCATACAAATCGCTCTGGAGGGCCGTTTCGCTCTGAGTCGTTTCGCTCCGCGAGATTTCAACCCGAGCAAGCGACGCAGGAGCGGGCAGTCGCTGAATCTCTCGCCAGGCCGCTGCGATGTCGGCTGGCGTGGCCCGCTGGCGACCGGCCTGTGCCACCAACACCAACGCCTGATCGCACACCTGATTGATAAGCCGTGGCACACCATCCGATGCGGTGAAGACGGCATCGTCGCAGCCCGACTCAAAGAGTGCGTTCCAATCGAGTGTGGCCACTTGTGTTTGCGTCCGAACGTAGGCCACCGTTTCAGCGTGGTCCAGTGGCTCCAGATAGAACCGACCGCCGATCCTCTGCGATAAACTCTCCATCTTTGGCGCTGCCAGAATCTCTTCCAACTCTCCTGTACCGGCCAGCAGGATATGGACGGCGGGCATCGGGGTAGGGATGTTCGTGAGCAGACGCAGTTCTTCAATGAGCCGCGTGGGCAACGTGTTGGCTTCGTCTACGAGCACCACAAGCCCAGAACCCGTTGCTGCTAACCCTCGGATCCGCTCCACGACGCCGATCCGCAACTCCCCTTCGTCAATGCCCCGGTAGGGCTCGCCGATCTCGGCCAAGATAGACTGCCACAGCGCGCGGCGAGTGCAGATCCTCGCGCCCGACAAAAGGGCCACATCGAAATCCTCTCGCACGCTCTCAGCCACCTTCGCCAGCAGCAGCGACTTTCCTGTGCCCGCAGGACCAACCACCAATCCGATCCCCTCAGCGCGGCGAATCAGGCGGTCGAGCCCTTGGAGGGCTGCATCGATACCATGGGCTGGGTGATAAAAATCCACGCGAGGAGCGGCCAAGAATGGGCGGCTCGACGGGTAGCGGCGGGGGGCAATCATCGCGAGAGTGGTTCCATGGGTGTTGAGTCTTGTGTGGAATATCGTCTTGATGGAGCCGCATCCTCACCCAATTCATTTCGACCAACCGCCTCGCCTTCCTACACTCTCCAACGGCGACGTAGACTTTTCCGGTTAGGAAAAAAGTCGCCCTGCGACCGGTGGCGAGGAATCTAACGCCGAATCTACTACCGACGACGCGATGGCCTGGAGATCCAAAAATGTTTCGTGTGAAGATCTGCGGTGTGATGACGCCAGCCGATGCAAGGCTTGTGGCAGATGCGGGGGCGGATGCGATCGGACTCAACTTCGTGGCCGGCTCGCCGCGACGGCTGGATCTCACCGTCGCCAGAGCGGTGACAGACGCGATTCCCAAGGGCGTGCTCCGAGTGGGCGTGTTTGCTGGCGTGGCGGCTGAGGAGATCCAACGCGTGGCCAGGTTGGTGGGGCTCAATGCCATTCAACTCCACGGACACCTTGAGCCACAGACAAACGGTGGCGAAGCAGCTGCCTACGACCCACCCGAACTCTGCGCGCAGTTGGCATCGCTCCTTGCCGGCATGCCTCTCATCCGCGCCGTAAGACTCCAACCAGAGGGGGCATCCGGTGTAGGTGAGTCACCTCACGCTGGATGGAATGGCTTGGCGGCCGCCCGGCGATGGATTGAAGCAGCGCGAGCCTGCGGCAAGGCCCCGGATATAGTGGTAGTCGACGCAGGGCTTGCACGTGGAACGCCATCCGGCCAACTGGGCGGCACCGGCGCCACCGTCAACTGGGAAGAACTGACCCGCGCCGGATCGCTTGGCATTCCAATGGCTCTGGCCGGTGGCCTCACCCCCGACAACGTCGCCAACGCCATGCGACTCACAGGAATCGGCTCAGTTGATACAGCCAGCGGCGTGGAGTCGGCCCCTGGTCGGAAAGACCCAGAAAAAGTCCGCGCCTTCGTGGCCGCCGCCCTCCTGAGAACCTTTCCTCCTGCGTTTCCATCGATTGGCTCTTGTTCCTGAGCCGATGACGGAAAACGTGCCTGCTCACACTCATACGGTCGTGGCAAACCGCCATGAGGGCCTCGTTTTCCGCCTTCCTGTTTGGAGCTTCTACCAAATACGGTTGAGCGTCTATCATATGGGCTCAAACCGTCCACTGTTTTAAATCCTGCATGTGTATTGCATGGATTGAATATTTGCCCGACCCTAACTGCTCCACCCTACCCGAGGAGGTTCCACGTGTCTCAAGTCGAAACCCGCCTGCCATTCAAAGTCGCCGATCTCTCGCTGGCCGATTGGGGCCGCAAGGAAATCATGCTGGCGGAGAACGAAATGCCCGGCCTGATGTCGCTGAGGAAGAAGTATGGATCGTCGAAGCCACTGGCCGGTGCCAGGATCGCCGGTTGCCTTCACATGACCATCCAGACGGCCGTGCTCATCGAGACGCTCACCGAACTCGGCGCGCAAGTCACATGGAGCAGTTGCAATATCTTCTCCACGCAAGATCATGCTGCGGCAGCCATAGCCAAAACAGGTGTGCCCGTATTTGCCTGGAAGGGAATGAACGACCAGGAGTTTAACTGGTGCATTGAGCAAACATTGTTTTTTAACGATGGTGAACCTCTCAACATGATCCTCGACG
>CAIRDU010000103.1 GCA_903877395.1 uncultured Planctomycetaceae bacterium | reverse complement strand
CCTCAAGTCGAACGCCATTCTGTATTGCGGTGCCCAGGCCACGCTGGGTGTGGGGGCTGGTCAGATGAGCCGGGTGGATTCGAGCCGCATCGCTGTGTGGAAGGCTGGCGAGGCGGGCTTAGACCTCAAGGGCAGCGTGGTGTGCTCGGATGCGTTTTTCCCGTTCGCAGACGGTTTAATCGCTGCGGCCCAGGCCGGCGCCACCGCCGCCATTCAGCCGGGTGGTTCGGTGCGCGATGAGGAGGTCATCCGTGCGGCCAACGAGCGGGGCATGGCCATGGTCTTCACCGGAACCCGTCATTTCCGGCACTGAGTCGAGTGCGATGGCCCGGAGTCTGGGAGTCTTGAACCCATGGTCACGCGCCGGGAATTGCCGGATGGGGAAGCTCCCGAGCTGATCTCCGCCCCCAACCTCGGCTCATCCCTACCTGCGGCGTTCCGTGCGCAGTTCGATGGGTGCGGTGTTCTTCTCGGAGATCCGGCGTCTGCGGGCGGAGGCACTTGCGGGCACGATCGGCATGGCCGGCGCAGACTGTAGGATCAGCACATACGGCGGGGTCGGCTCGGTCGGCTGAGGTTTTGCGGGTGATGGGGCCTTCAGGACGCCGTTCGTCTGTCTTCGAATAGCACGGGCAAGACCAGCCGCGGAAACGCGTGGTAAGGGGTGACTCATTCAGGACGGGCGAGCTCCCCAGACGCGGGGATTCGCGGGCAGCGTGGGCGGAGCGCTCTGCGGGACCGGGCCTGCGCTCGCATGGAAGCTCCGGGGAGGCTGAAGCTTTCGCGCGTTGCGCGAGGGGAAAGGATGATCGCTTCCCGAGCTCGCTCCGCCCCGATCCCGCTGCTGCTCGGTAGCATCCCTGGCCCCGCGCCAGTGTTATGCTTTTTGAGTCAACGGGGGCTCTTGGAGCGAAATCGCTGAGAAGCTGAATCAACGGTTTGATTGGGAATTCGAGAATTATCGAGATGAGATCAGTGACTTGTTTGCTGCGCTCGACGAAGCCAGTCGAGGCCCCGAGCCCCGAGCCATCCGGGAGTCGCCGAGTAAGACCTAAAATGGGTGGAGTGAGACGAGCAGCCTCTCGGCACTTCCGTTCGAGGGTGGGTGGCGATCGATCACATTGCGTGTCATCGAAAACGGCGTTGCGCACGGTGGTGCCTCGCTTACGGTAATTAAAATGAAGCTGGATCTGCAAACGATGTCCCGCGAGCAGAAGCTCAAGGCGATGCACGAGATCTGGGAAGACCTTGCCGGGGATGACCAAAGCCTGGAATCACCGGGCTGGCATGCTCAGTTGCTCAAAGAAACGGCGGATCGCGTTCGGGACGGACGAGAGGTCGTTCACGACTGGGAGGAGGCCAAGGAGGAGCTGAGACGTCGCATGAAATGAGAGTGCGAATCCTAGACTCAGCGTTGCACGATCTCGACCGTGGCCGGATGTTTTACGATCGGCAGGGAGAGGGACTCGGTGCCTATTTTCTCGATAGTCTGTTTTCGGAGATCGATTCGTTGGTTCTGTTTGCTGGCATTCACCGAAAAGTGTTTGCCTTTCACCGACTTCTGGCGCGGCGTTTTCCATATGCCGTATACTATCGCATGGAATCGGTTGAGGTCGTCGTAATCTGGCGCGTGTTGGATCTTCGCCAGGCACCAGAACGGATCCGGCGAGCGTTGGGATGAGGGTGGACCCTCCGCTTTAGCCATGTGCCGATCTATTCGTCAGCAAACGATTCGGAGACCTGCAACCGGCGGCGTTTGGTGGTGCAGCGAAGACCTTCGATTGGAGGGTTTCCTTTAAAAAACCATCCGTTCCGGTGGGATCCTATAGGTCGATTTGACCCGGGGGGGATTTGCATGGCGGCAGGGCGGCGAATCCGTAGCCTTGCCTGCATGTTGGCGGTGCTCTCTGGGTTGGTGGCTGGGTTCCTCCATGTCTTGGCGGGGCCAGACCATCTGGCGGCGGTGGCGCCTTTGGCGG
>CAIRDU010000102.1 GCA_903877395.1 uncultured Planctomycetaceae bacterium | reverse complement strand
CCGTGATGCCTGCCAGCGTGCGCAGCCGAGCAACCTCGGCCGATTGGCGCGTGACTTGCACACCGTCGAACTTCATTGAGCCAGTAACGATCACGTTGGCCGCGCCCAATCCAGCGAAGCGATCGGCATCGTCCCGCGACCGCGCAAGCACAAGCGACACTTTCTTGAGCATGCCTTGTACCAGCGGCCGGATGCGGCCGTAGCCCCTCGCGCTGCGCTCGCTCATGCGAGCGTTGGCCACGACAATTACAACGCCCCGATGGCTCGCGGCAAAGAGCAGATTGGGCCACAGCTCAAGCTCTCCGAGCACCAGCATGTCGGGATCCATGCGGTCAAACACACGGCCCACGGCCCACGTGAAGTCGAATGGACAGGGAAACACTCGGCTGTCGCCAAACCGGCCGGCTGCCAACGCAAGGCCCGTTGTCGTCGAACTGGAAACAACACACTCCACCGACAGGCCATCGGCCTGCGCCTGCTTCGCAATTTCCTGCCAGAGCAGCCAGAGGAGTTGCACTTCGCCCACGCTCACGCCGTGCAGCCAGATGCGCGGGGTGGGCTTGTGAACGCTCAGGCCAACGCCCGAGTGATCGCGGGGCAGGCGGGGCACCGATCCGGTGAACCGAGTCCACGGAGCGGGCACGGGCCGTCGACCAGCCACACGACGCCACGCCACCCACGGCAGCAGCAACACTCCGACCACAAAGTAGACCAGATTCAACAGCATAAGATCGAAAGAACGGGGGGGCGCAATTTACCCGGTCGAAATGCTGTTAGACCGGGCGCAACAGTTCTTGAACTTCTTCCCGCTGCCGCAGGGACAGGGATCGTTGCGGCCTACTTTCTGTCCAACGTTGCGGATCGGCTCGTGGTTTTCTTCCGCTGCGGGCATGCTGCTCGCAGCACCCGTATCCCCCAGTGATCCAGAATGTTCAAGCGATACAGACGGGGCTTCGGCGTGGATCGCAGCTGTCTCTTTCCACGTGCTTTGCAATGCGTCGTCTTCCACCTCTTCGATTCGATAGACGATGTCGGTCACTCGTTCATCGATGCCCTTCCACATTAAATCAAACGTGCGCATTCCCTCTCGCTTGTATTCCACCTTCGGATCGACCTGTGCGTAGCCCCGCAAGCCCACGCTGGATCGCAGGTGATCCATTGCAAGAAGATGATCCTTCCACGCGTTGTCGAGGATCTGGAGCAACACAGCCCGCTCCATCCGCTTCATCTCGTCGCGAGCATCGTCACCACGGGCGTGCCGCCGACGACTGGCTTCCACGAGCGTTGACTTCAGGTGCTCAAAATCCAAAGCATCAATCGCACTCTCTTCTAGGGCAGGATCAAATCGCTCTCGCGCCCACGCCAAGATCTGATTGCGGTCGAGCCGTCGCGAACCATCCTCCTGCCGTTGTGAAAAATGAGAGAGCCCCACCAGCACGGGATATTCGATCTCGCGACGGGCGTACACCTCGCGGGCCTGCCGGCACACAAGTTGCTGAAACGCCTGCACATCGAGGCCACTGGGATCGAGTTGGTCGGAGCCGTTGGCAGCCAAAGGCGCCCCAAATCGCCACTCTGTCCATCCGCGGGCCGATCGCAGGCCGAAGTCCGACGTCAAGAACCGCCCGCCATCCGAGAGATCAATGCGGTGGATCGCTTCGCGCACTTGTTCTTGCAAAAATTCCGCCACGCCGCTGCGACCCACCCGCTTGAGATCGCGGTCGTTCACCGAGAGCTTCCAGCGGGTGTTGGCAAACGAAGCTAACGCCGACCAGTTCCACTCGGCCTCGTCCTCATCGGGTGGGATATTCTCCTCAACGGCCTCAAAGATTTGCGATTCCGACTGCCGAATGGCCTCGTCCACAGCCAAACGTTCTGCCTCTTCGGGGGACAGGGCGCGGAAGTCGGCCCCGTCGAGTTCGCAGGACAAGTGCCCCGATGCCCATGTAGCAAACGTCTGCGGCCCGTAGTCCTTATCCAGAAATGTTCCGATATTATGGTTGACCTGCCGGTCGACCATGTTTTGAATCAGTTCGCGGCAGTCGGCACCCTCGAGGATCTGCTGGCGAAAGCCGTACACTCGCTTGCGCTGTTCGTCCATCACCTCGTCGTACTCAAGAAGGTTTTTGCGAACCTCAAAATTACGTTCCTCGACCTTCTTCTGTGCCGCCTCGACCCGCCGCGTGACCATTCGGCTTTCGATTGCCTCACCATCCTGCATGCCCAGCCGCGTGAGTACATTTTTCACCCACTCGCCGGCAAAGATTCGCATGAGATCGTCTTCGAGCGAGAGAAAGAATCGGCTGTCGCCTGGGTCGCCCTGTCGGCCACAACGTCCGCGGAGCTGCAGGTCGATGCGCCTGGCTTCGTGTCGTTCGGTGCCAATAATGTGGAGGCCGCCCAGCTTGCAAACCAGCTCTCCCTCGGTCTTCATATTTTCTCGCGTGGAGATTTCCTTGACCAAGGCTCCCCACTCCTGCTGCGGCACGTCCAGTCGGGTTGCGTATTTGTCTTGCAACTGCGCCCAAGCGAGGGTGTCGGGATTGCCGCCCAAAATAATGTCGGTACCACGGCCGGCCATGTTGGTGGCGAT
>CAIRDU010000101.1 GCA_903877395.1 uncultured Planctomycetaceae bacterium | reverse complement strand
TGCGCCTTCGCGGTAATTCCGAAATTGAGTTTCACGGCAACTTGTGCCTTCGTTTTGCATGAAACGCTGAATTTGCGCCGTCAATGCTCCGAAATATGCCATGCCGGCGGATATTCGCCGTGCATGTTCCATTCCGCAATGCATACTTCGCCTACCCGATGAATAGCCCCAACGCCCGACGACTTTCCCCCCATCGGGTCTTCACATCACCAAGCATGACCGGGCTGCTGTGCATGTCCATCGCTGCGGCGCTGTCCGGCGCGGCGAGCGCACAGACGCCCACGCCGCACTTTGCATATTTCATGGACAACTTCACTGATGCCAACCTGCAAGTGGCATTACCACCTGGAAGCACCGTGATCGGATGGGCGAGTGCAACGCAACGAACAACGCTCGCCGCAGCGGGTCGCATTGTTGGAACATCGACAGGCATGAGTACGAATGGTGGTAGCAAGATTCTGTGGAGCGATCCCGGCATTCTGCCGCCCGCCTTGGATCTGAAGCACCTCTTCAATGCCGCTACGCCGCCGGATCTCAGCACGCCAACGGCGCGCCAGCAATTCGCTTCGCTCATTCTCGCCGCCGCATCAGTTGATCCAAGCGGATTCCCCGCAGCATCTGAAGGTACGCCCACCGCCAACGGTGGATACGTCATGTGGTGCCAAGATATTGAAGGACCGATGGCCGTTCCTGAGGAGACCGCTTCCGCAATCACCGCGGTGATGTGGGCGGGCCGCGAACTCCTTGGGCCGAGCATGAAAATCATTCCGGTTCCGGCAAGCACAATTCAGAAGCAGACTGCCGCGGGCTGGGATTTGAAGTCCGTCATCAGCGGATCGCCGTCCGACAACTTTGTTCAGTTCCTCGGCCTTCGGAACACGCTGGCTGCCACCACGCAAGCGCAGTTGGACGCAAATGCGATCGACCTCCTCTCCATGCTGCACCTGGTTTCTGCCGAAGGTCATGTGCTGATCGACGGCATCCTGGCACAGCAATATTCCGCTTCCGGATGCGACAACTCGGGAGACTGTCCGTTGCAATGCGTGAGCGTGAATTGCGGCGCGCTCCCGGGAAGCCTGTCGTCGGACACGCCAGCGTTCTTCGATACAACACTTCCTTACGCGGTACTTTCCGCACACGATTGTCCAAGCCAGCTCTTTCTTGCACCGCCCGCCGTCGGGTGCCCTGGTCAACCGGATGCATCTGCGCCGTGGAACAGCATGTATCGCGGTGTGCTGCCATTTCAGGCGGGCGTGTATTGGAATCAGGTATCCATCGATCCGGTATCGACTTTCAATCCTTCGCACTATCTCATTCCCACGTTGGCATCCGCGAGCGGGGTAGGCGGGGTTGAGCTGTGCGCCCCGGATCTTGACGGCAACCACCAGGTGGATGGACAGGACTTAGGAATCATGATTGGTCGCTGGGGAACGGTTCCGCCGAACACGCGCGGGGATCTCAACGCCGACTTGCGCATTGATGGTCATGACTTGGCGCAACTGCTCGCAGCGTGGGCGAATGTCCGCTGTCCGCGCCACAGGCGTGGATCAGTGTGCTTGTGGCACAGGAAGTTCCGCCGACAGCCGCCGCGGATCAGCAGATCTACGTGCAGAAGATCCAGAAACTAGCGCCTGGATTGCAGCAGATCCACCTGCGATTTGCCGCCGGCGCCACCAACTATCAGATGTACGCGGATCTCATCGCGCTCCTACGTACTGCGTATGGTTCGACGCTCAAGATCGGCTTCCATCCCGACAATTCCAATTCCAGTTGCACCTTCTGGGGCTGCACTGCCGGTGAGTGCGCGCCGACATCGCCAGCTACGTGGCAATGCGTCCTTGACAACAGCATCGCTGCGATGAACGCGATCAATCAGATTGCCGACCCGCAGGGATCTGGTCGCGGATTCAATATCTTCTCGATTGAACAAAGCTCGGTGGAGGATGTCTCCACATCGCCAGTCAATAGCCTTGCCGCCATCAAGGGCTGCATGACGGGCAATGCCCAGTCCATCCCCGGCGTTCGCGCAGCATCACCGCCAGTGACCTTGGGCAATGTCGGCCCGAGTTATGGTGGGCCGGAACAGTACGGAGCCACCGGCTTTGATTTCGGCTTTCCACAGTACTACAACCT
>CAIRDU010000100.1 GCA_903877395.1 uncultured Planctomycetaceae bacterium | reverse complement strand
TATCTGGCAGTGGTGGATTCGGTGCTCAAAAAAGTGGCTGGAAAAAGCCCGTTGAGCGTCGCCGTCGGCGGCCAAAATATGCACGACAAAGCCAGTGGTGCATTCACGGGCGAGGTGTCGGCTGCGATGCTGCTGGACACGGGCTGCCGCTACGTGATCCTAGGCCACTCGGAGCGGCGCACACTCTTTGGTGAGACCGATGCAACTGTCAACCTAAAGACAAAGGCAGCCTTGGCCGCTGGACTTATACCGATCGTGTGCGTGGGAGAGTTGCTCGAAGAGCGAGAGGCCGACCACACTGATGCTATTATTTCAAAACAAGTGCGGGAATCCTTGGCCGCCCTTTCGGCGGCTGAATTGTCAAAAATTATCGTGGCCTACGAGCCCGTTTGGGCTATCGGCACGGGCAAGGTAGCCACACCACAGCAGGCGCAAGAGGTGCATGCGCTCATCCGCAGGCTGCTTGGCGAGCTGGCGTCATCGGCTGTGGCCAGTGTGATTCGCATTGTGTACGGCGGCAGCGTCAAACCTGACAATGCGGCCGCTCTGGCCGAGCAGCCGGATATTGACGGAGCGCTCGTCGGCGGGGCAAGCCTCAAGGCCGATGATTTCCTCGGCATAGCGGCTTGCTTTGGCTGAGACGCCCACGCTCGGACGCCGCCCATTTTCGTGCAAATACTCTCACAAAACGTGCCAGTTTACGACTTGGGAGCAACACGTCTTGGCGGTGGCATACGCTTGCAAATACAGCCTGCGCAGGCACTGCTGTCGGCGCGCAGTCCCGGATTCGATACGATTCTGCAACGGTTCGGTTCCCGTTTTATGCGTGTCTTCACAGTGTCCGTCATCAGGAATTTTTCATGCTTCCGCTCGTTCGATTCTTTCTGGGCTTTATGCTCATTACAACGTCGCTTTTTTTGATTTTGCTGGTCCTCATTCAACGAGGCCGCGGAGGCGGGCTGGCTGGAGCGCTCGGCGGGATGGGCGGACAGAGCGCCTTTGGCACAAAGGCCGGCGATGTGTTTACAAAAATCACAGTCGGCGTGGCGGCGTTTTGGATCCTTCTGTGCGTGCTGTCAATCAACGTGCTTGGCCGCCAACAGTCGCTTCTGAGCGGATCGCTCGGCGGTGCTGCCCCGGTGGGGATTTCTCCGGATGTGAATCCCAACGCCCCCCCGACGCCACCTGCCGATTCAGATCCCGCCGCAACTCAAACGCCGAAAGCAGAGGCGCCCAAAGCAGAGGACTCCACTTCTGCCCCAGCTCCGTCTGAGCCAACAACTCCACCGCCAGCAGCACCGGTTCAAGAATCGCCCGCAAAGTGATCGGTTGCCACTCCTGACCACCATCGTCTGCATCTTGATCTCCGATGAAATGTCGGCGCGAGGGCTGGCGAGTAGCCGAGGAAATTTGCCATGGCGTTAAGCATGACTGGCTGCGGCGAGGCCCTTGCGGCCGATGCCTCGGGCACGTGCCGCGTGGAACTGCGATGCGTGAATAACCGCTTTCTGAAGCTATCGATCCGCACTCGGGATGGCTTTGGCCTCTTGGAATCGCAGATTGAGGCGGTTGTGCGGCAGCGGGTGCGTCGCGGCGCGGTGCAGATGTCGCTAGACGTCACCGGCCCAGCAGCCTTGGCCACTCGGCAACTCGATACATCCCAGTTGGATGCCTACCTGCATCAGTTAACCGATTTCTGTAGCCGCCACGATCTGCCGCCACCTCGAACGGTCGACGCTTTGCTTTCCTTGCCGAGCATTCTGGCCGACGCCATTCCCTCGCGGGAGGCAATCGAGTGCGCGTGGCCACTGGTGGCTCAAGCACTCAGCATCGCGCTGGATGGCCTCGACTCGATGCGAAGGGCTGAGGGGATGGCGATGGCCCGCGACATGCTCGTTACCTGTGGAGAGATCACTTCGCTTGCGGCTGCGATCCGCGCCCGGGTGCCAATTGTGGTGGATGAATACCGCATCCGGTTGCACGATCGGGTTTGCAAATTACTTCAAGAGCGCGGGGCGACGCTTGCCGAAAACGACCTCGTGCGGGAGATCGCCCTGATTGCCGACCGTTCTGATATCGCTGAGGAACTCGTCAGGCTCGATAGCCATCTGCAGCAGTTTGAGCGACTGCTTTCGGAGGAATCGCCTGGTCGCTCGCTCGATTTTCTAACGCAGGAATTGGCCCGTGAGGCCAACACAATTGGCTCCAAATCACTCGACGTCACCATCGCCCATACCGTTGTTGAAATCAAAACTCGGATTGAACGCCTGCGGGAACTCGTGCAAAATATCGAGTAACATTGGTGGGAACGCAGTAGAGGCACAGCGGCCAAAGGCGGCGGCATTTCAAACTCGATTCCGCTGCTGTACAATGACTCAATGGCAAACCCCATTGCATCCATAGCGGCATCGTTCGACGCTCAGCCCTTGGCGCCATCTCCCGGCAAGCTCGTGGTCATTTCGGGCCCTTCTGGGGTGGGTAAAACAACGATTCTGCGGTCCCTTCTCGCCGAACTCCCGCAACTCATCCCAGGCGTATCGGCCACCACGCGCTCGCCCCGAACTGGCGAGCAGGACGGCGTTGACTACCATTTTCTCACGCTCGAGGAATTTGAGCGGAGGCGGGCGGCGGGTGAGTTTTTAGAGTGCTGCCAAGTCTACGGAAGGCAGCACTGGTATGGCACGCTGGTCGAGGAAGTGGCCCCGCGATTGGCTGCTGGAGCGTGGGTTGTGCTCGAAATTGACGTAGAGGGTACGCTTTCTATTCTGAGACGGTATGATGCCCTGACGATCTTCGTCGAACCATCACATCCGGACCAGCTTTCGCTGCGGCTTAAGGGCCGCGGCACGGAGTCTCCGGAGGCCGTGGCCCGTCGGCTGGAGGTTGCCCACCGTGAGCTTCTGGAGGCTCACCGCTACCAACACCGCGTCGTAAACGACAACGTTCACGACGCAGTACAAACGATCATCCGCATCCTGAGAGACGCTCATTTGCCACCTCATACAATTGATTCGACGAGACCAACGAATTCCGTAAAAGCATCCCCTACACCATCCGGAGCACACGCATGATCGATGACCTGCGCGAAGAAGAAATTGTCAACAAGGTGGGCGGACGGTTCAAGCTCTCGACGCTCATTCAAAAACGAATGGTGGCACTCAACGCAGGCGGGCGACCGCTCGTCGATATCGAATCAAAAGATAAGATGCAGATCGTCATCGAGGAGATCAAGCAAGATAAGATCTACCTCGACACTGCGTCGAACCTGCGGATCACAGGCAATTCGACTGAGGCTGGTGGTCCGCTCGATTTTGATCCGGCTATTCTGTAACAGCCTGTGACGGAATGCTTGAAGGACGCGAAATTATCGTCGGCGTCTCCGGAGGCATCGCGGCCTACAAGGCAGCCGCGCTGACGAGTCTCCTCGTGCAGCAGGGGGCTGGGGTGACTGCTGTGCTGACACAAAACGCCTGTCAGTTTGTAGGGGTTGCCACATTTGCAGCTCTCACCGGCCGACCAGTTGTCACCCAGAGCTTTGATTCCCAGTCGTATCCGCTGGGTGCACACATCGAATTGGCCGCCCGGGCGCACCTTGTAATTGTGGCTCCGGCAACGGCGGATCTCATCGCCAAGGCGGCCTTCGGCGCAGCTGACGACTGTCTCACAACGCTGCTGTTATGTGCTACGTGTCCTGTGCTCATGGCACCGGCAATGAATTCCGCGATGTGGGCCAAGCCTTCTGTGCAACGCAATCTCAAACAACTGGCCGAGGATGGCGTTGGGATCATCCAGCCAGGCACCGGCTGGCTTTCCTGCCGACAGGAGGGAGCTGGCCGAATGGCAGAACCAAACGCAATCGCTGCGGTGATTGCGGATGCATTGTCTGATCGGCACCGCGGGTAATCTCGCTCGTAACCCACCGAATTGTTGATTCAAACGATCTCACGGAAAAGTCGATGGCGCACATCCTGCTCACTGCCGGACCAACCCGGGCCTACGTCGATGATGTGCGGTATCTCACCAACGGCTCCAGCGGTCGCATGGCTGCGGCCATCGCAGCGGCCTCTTTAGCCGCCGGGCACACGGTGACGGTTGTGAGCGGCCCTGTAACAGTCAAGTTTCCATCCGGAGTGCGGATCATTCCAGTAGTCAGCACTTCCGACATGCTCCATGCATGCCTGCGCGAACTGCCGGACGTGGATGGTGTGATCGCTGCGGCGGCCCCATGTGACTTTGAGCCTGACATCCGTCGCACAGGCAAGATTCCTCGCCGAGGCACAACACTCATGCTCAAGTTACGGCCCACCATTGACGTGATTGCAACGGTGGCCCGCCGTGCGCAGGCCAGGCAGTGGATGGTGGCCTTTGCGCTTGAGCCCGAAGCAGACCCGGTTCGAGCGATGGAAAAGATGACGACGAAGCGATGCGATCTGATCGTTGTCAACGATCTATCCGCAGTGGACGCAACCAGCACTGCCGTCACTGTCTACGACCGGTCGCATGCGTGCCTCGGAACCAAAGCAGGGGCGAAGCGGTCTGTCGCCGGTTGGCTGGTGCGATTGATTGAGGAGCGATTGATTTCCAAGAAAGCCAATTGACACGTTGAAACCATCGCCTCGGTTGGTTCGAATCGCGTGGTACTGATTTTTCGCCTGTGCCGTTCTTGGGTAGAGCATTCTGGCGACTGCCGCTATAACGATCCCTCTCCGGTTCCTCAAAGGTTTTTCGTATGATCAACGTCGCTATTCTGGGTGCCACCGGCTACACGGCTCTGGAACTCATTAAAATCCTCCTCCGGCATCCGGAGGTGCGGATCACTGCGGTCACCAGCCGGCAGGAGGGCCGCCCTGCGGTGTCGTCAGTTCACCCCAGCCTTGTCGGGCGGCTGAACCTGCCACTGGAAGATCTCTCCCCAGAAGAAGTCGGCTCGCGCGCGGAATGCGTTTTTAGCTGCCTGCCGCACTGCACCAGTGCGGAGATCGTTCCGAGCTTGCTTGCCACTGGCGTGAAAGTGATCGATTTCAGCGCCGACTACCGGCTCGACGATGCCGCCAGCTATCTGGAATGGTATGGGCATCACCACCCGGACGCAGCCAGACTCGGCGCCACGGTGTACGGACTGCCTGAGCTCTTTCGCGCGCAGATTCCATCGGCATTCCTGGTCGCCAACCCCGGTTGCTATGCAACATCGGCCATCCTGCCACTGGCACCGCTGCTCCACAGTGGACTCTTTGCAGCCGACGATATCATCGTCGATTCCAAGAGCGGTGTGAGCGGCG
>CAIRDU010000099.1 GCA_903877395.1 uncultured Planctomycetaceae bacterium | reverse complement strand
GTGCGAATGGCCGCTGGCGATTAGAATACTGCGATCCCCATACCGGAGCCAGCTGAGCTATTCGATTTGGCCGATGCGATCGGAGTGCTGCGAGAACAGCTCGTCGAGCGAGGGCTCACCATTGGCAGGCAGGGCACTCAGCAGGAGGCCGTGCTGGGCAGCATGATCGAAGGTGTGCTCGCTATCGATGCCAGGCAGCGCATTGTGAGCATCAATCGCGCTGCAGCCGACCTGCTCGGCCTCGACCCCCACGCCGTCATCCGTCGGCCGCTTCAAGAGGTTGTGCGCAATCCCGACCTGCGACGATTTGCTCTTCGAGCAATCGATTGTCGCGAACCGGTCGAAGACGATTTAGTGCTGCGAGGTTTGCGAGATCGCACGATTCGCTTGCAAGGCACAGCCTTGCGAGATTTGTCGGGCGATGGGGGGGCTATGATCGTGCTCAATGACGTCACGACGATCCACCATTTCGAGAAGGTACGACGAGACTTCGTGGCGAATGTGTCGCATGAGCTCAAAACCCCTGTTGCCTCGATTAAGGGGTTTGTGGAGACGCTGCTAGACGGGGCTGCCGAGGATCCCGCCGATAACGAGCGGTTTTTAAAGATCATCGCAAAGCAGGCCGATCGATTAGCTTCAATTATTGATGATCTGCTTGCGCTGTCGCGCATCGAGCAAAGCGAGGGGACAGGCAATCTCCCGCTCGAGATGGTTCGCATTGCCGAAGTCTTTACAGCTGTGGTCGCTGACTGCATGCCACGGGCTGCAGACCGCTCAATCGAGTTGGATGTTGCGTGTGACGAATCGATCCAGACCGCCGTCAACGCGCCGCTTTTAGAGCAGGCGGTGATCAATCTGGTGGACAACGCGATCAAGTACAGCGACCCAGGAAAGTCTGTCTGGCTATCGGCCTCCGTCGCAGCAACTGGTACTGCCGAGTTGGCTTGTGAAGCGGGATGCGTGCTCATCGTCGTGCGGGATGAGGGGTGTGGCATCGAAGAGGAACACTTGCCGAGGCTCTTTGAACGATTTTATCGCGTTGACAAGGCGAGGAGTCGGAAGCTCGGCGGCACGGGGCTGGGCCTTTCGATTGTCAAACACATCGTTCAAGCGCACGGGGGCACGATCGCCGTCCAGAGCCAGCCCGGCGTGGGCAGCACATTCACGATTGCACTGCCGCTGGAGTCATAAACCTCTGGGAAGTGCGTTCGTCGCCGTTACGTTGTTAGGCAATCGTGCGGCCGCCATCGACCGGCAGGCAGATACCCGTGACGAAGTCATTCTCAATTAAAAAGAGCACGGCATGGGCCACGTGTTCAGGACTTCCTTCCCTTTTGAGCAGCGTGCCGGCAAGGGCCTCCGCACGCAACTCGGGCGTGAGGTCGGCCGGGAGCAGCACCGGCCCTGGCAACACGCAGTTGATCCGAATGCGTGGGTTTCTAGCGGCAAACTCCACTGCCAGTGAGCGAGTCATCGCAGGGATTGCGCCTTTACTGGAGACATAAGCGGCAAAGTCGCGAGAGGGTCGTTGGGTCGCCCAGTCGCCCAGCGTGACGATCGCCCCACCGGTCTCCTGGTGTACCATGACAGCGCCAGCTTCCTGCGCCGTTACAAACGTGCCGATGCAGTTGACATCGTAGTGCGCTCTCATGTCATCTGCGGTGATCTCTTCTAGGGTTCCTCGGTTCCAGATGCTCGCGCAGGTGACCACCGCATCAATCCGACCGAAGTGGTCTGTCACTCTGTGCACCATCGCCCGCACGGGGCCCTCCTCTCGCATGTTGGCTGTAACAGCCAAGCTCATCACGCCAGCGAGTTCCAGATCGGCGGCCAACTCGCGGGCTTCGCGCAGCGAGCGGTTGGCGTGAATGGCCACAGAATATCCGCGAGAAGCAAGCGCCCGCACAACCACAGCACCGATGCGGCGAGCGCCACCAGTTACCAGTGCCACCCGGCCATTTGGTGCGATCAATCCAGGTATAAAGGCTTGAATCTCAGAGAATGGAGTCATCGGCTGGCCTGTGTGTGATTGGCTGGGGAGGGGAGGCGAAAAGGTGGGGGCGTTTACGCGCCAGTCGATTTGCGGCGCTCGTGAAACTCAACAATCTGCTGCCAGGCTTCCTCCGGAGTTTCAGCCCACGTGAACAGGGCGAGATGATCGTCTGAAACGACCCCCTCGTCTGCCATGTACTGGAAGTTGATCACCTTCGACCAGTAGTCGCGGCCAAAGAGAATGATTGGCACCGGCTGCATGCGGTGGGTCTGCCGGAGCGTCAGCGTCTCAAACATCTCGTCCAGCGT
This sequence comes from uncultured Planctomycetaceae bacterium, assembly GCA_903877395.1. Taxonomy (GTDB): domain Bacteria; phylum Planctomycetota; class Planctomycetia; order Pirellulales; family UBA1268; genus BAIKAL-G1-2R. Next base: position 2,515 of record CAIRDU010000099.1, on the reverse strand, counting down.
TCCAAAGCCACCGGGAAAAAGCACGACCGCCGCGGCCCGCAGAATGAAGTGAAACTTCCGAAGCGAGAAATACTTGAACTGAAAGCAGAGATCGGGCGTGATGAAAGGATTGGGCTGCTGTTCGGCAGGCAGCTTGATGTTGAGCCCGATTGACTGGCAGCCAACGTCGAAAGCGCCGCGGTTGGCGGCCTCCATGATGCCGGGACCACCGCCGGTCACAATCACGAAATCTCGCTTGTCATCGCACTGGTTGTCGATCGATACGAGCCTAGCAAACTCTCTGGCCATATCGTAGTAATCGCTCTGTTCAAGGAGCCGCTCGCTCCGCTGAACCTCTCTTACCAGCAGCGGATCTGCTGGCGACGCTTGCTGGCTTTGGCGTGCATCGGAGAGCCGCCGCTGTGCTGTGTCGCGATCAACGATCTGAGTACCGCCAAAAACAATCACGGTGGAATTGATGGCATGTGACTGAAGAGCTAGTTCCGGCTTGTCAAGCTCAAGCAGCATTCGGACGCCGCGCATCTCCGTCTTATCCAGAAATTTGCGATCGTCCTGTGCCAGTGAATAGCTTGGCGAACTGAGAATCGCCTCCATATTCTCAGCGACGAGGATAGGGTCATCCCCGAGCGTGGCGTCGGGTAGGATGCTACAAGCTTTGGGACCTTTGGGGCTGGGTGGCCTTGGCATGGGTCGGCCTTCAATGGTGAAGAGTGTTGTGGATGGTTCAAAGCATTGAGACGATAGATTAGCCGTTGAGTTCTACGGTATCTCCGATCTCAGGCAGGAATGTATCCCAGCCCAAGAGTGTGTGGATGTGGTCAGACATTCCCCTTGCCGCCGAGGGTTCGCCATGCACCAGAGCTGTTTTTTTCGGGGCTGGGAGGCCAGTGAGCCAGCGAATGATCTCTTGGCGATCCGCATGGCCAGAGAGTGCGTCTACCCGTCGCACGGCCGCTCGCACCGGAATATCGCGACCGTAGATTCTCAGAAAACGTGCTCCATCAATGAGGCTACGGCCTCGCGTGCCGGTTGCCTGATAGCCAGCCACAAGCACAGTTGTGGTCGGGTCGGGCAGACGCTGGATGAGATGGTGGAGAATGCGGCCGCCGTTCATCATGCCGCTGGAGGCAATCACGATTCCAGGGCCGCGATGGGCGTTAATCGCCTTTGATTCGCTGGCCGTCCTTGCCATGTGCACCCACGGGGCTGCCAGCGAATCGGCAACGCCTTGCATGTGTGCTTCGGTGAAGTCGTGCTCGGCAACGTGTTTACGAAAAACTTCGGTGGCCTCGACGGCCATCGGCGAATCAATCCATACAGGCACCTCGGGTATTCGCCCGGCCACCATCAATGTGCGCAAGAGATAGATCAACTGCTGGCATCGACCGATGGCAAACGAGGCCACGAGCATCACGCCACCCCGGGCAATCGCTTCCTTGGTCGCAGCTTCTAATTCGTCGAGCGGCCGGTTGGCTGGATGGTCACGATCGCCATAGGTGCTTTCGCACAGGAGGTAGTCGCAGGCTGGCGGCGGCACAGGATCGTTGTAAAGAGGCGCGTCGTACCGGCCAACGTCGCCAGAGAAAACAATCCTCTGCATGCCGATGGCCGTAGCCACCTCGGCCTCAATAAAAGAGCTTCCCAGCATGTGGCCGGCATCGTGAAACTTGCATCGCACGCCAGAGTGCGGCTCAAACCATTCCTCCCGGGGCACTTTTCGCACCAGCCGTAGCGTGCGGTCGACGTCGTGTTCTTCGTAGAGTGGTAGGGCGGGGCTGTGCTTGGAGTAGCCCTTGCGATTGGCGTAGTGGGCATCTTCCTCCTGACACTTGGCTGAGTCATAGAGCAACAGTCCGAGTAAATCGGCAGTGGCGGGCGAGGTGAAGATCGGCCCCGTAAACCCCTCGCGAACGAGCCGCGGCAGCCAGCCGGAATGGTCAATGTGGCCGTGGGTGAGGACAACTGCATCAAGCGAGTGAGCCGGCACAGGAAACGCCTCCCAATTGCGTTGGCGGAGATATTTTTCGCCCTGAAAAAGACCGCAGTCAACGAGCACCCGCGTGCGTGCGTTGAGGGCTTTGCCCCCGGCATGGTCTGTGGTGTCGAGTTCGATCAGGTGACGCGACCCCGACACCATTCCCGCTGCCCCCAGAAATCTCAGCCGTGCCATGCCGTTCTCCTTCCTTCAATGTGAAGTCTGTCAATTGTGTCGATTGTGGGCCGAGCGACTGCCATCGGCTGCTGTGCGAGTAGTGCCCGTGAGTATCGCCTCGCCATCGCTGATGCGGAGCGATTCAAGCGAGGAGATCACGCCTCCTGTCTCGCGGGTTGATGCCATGGAGACGATCAGCACTGTCCGGCCATTGAGTTGACGCAGCTCCGTCACACGCCCAAGGCCATTGATGCGGCGAGCAAGTTCCCGCAAGATTGCGCCGCGCGGCAGCGGGATCAGCCCAACTCTCGCGTCGGCCAGGACGATGCCCAATTGGTTGACCTCTCGCAGGTGGATTTCGAG
>CAIRDU010000098.1 GCA_903877395.1 uncultured Planctomycetaceae bacterium | reverse complement strand
GCTCGACTGGACGGCCCCGAGCGTCGAGCACTTCGATCCGCGAGTCGAGCTTCGATTTGGATCGAGCGGCATTCACCTCCAGCAGAAGCGATTGCCCCTGCGTGGCTGTGAATCGGCACAGATCCACATCGCCCGCTCGACCGAGCGTGCCCTCGATCGTCGCTGGAAGTGCAACCCGAAAGGCCTGCTTGGGGGAGTCGTTGGGCTCACGTTCCAGAACCGCCTGAGCCGGAGATACAGCCACCGCTGACGTTCTGGCCACAGAGGCCCCAGCGGCTGCCACTCGAGGCCGCGGCCCACCGCTACTGGCCGAATCCACTCGCACGGCAATCGTGTCGATCGATCCATCCATTCGCGCCACGAGAAACCTGCCGTCGCGCGTGCCCACGAGCACCGATGCCACGTCGCTCTGCTTGGGATACGCATGCTCCATCACAAGATCCGGCACGCTCCAGCACGAGAGCGAACGGTCGTCGGCAGTGGAGAAGAGGTGCCTCCCGTCAGCCGACAGCGCAATCGCCACGATCGGACTCTCATGAGCAAATCGAGAATGCACGGGAGGATTGAGTCCGGGGGAGTCGAGCGACGCCATCCGCCAGAGGTGGATGCGTTTGTCGCGTCCAGCGGCAATCACATGCGTGCCATCGTGCGTAAATAGCACGGCAGAGAGCTCGGCTTGCGGCTGGTTGAGCGTGTCCAGCCGCACCCCGTCGCTGGCCCGCCACAGTTTGACCGTTTCATCGGCGCTGGCCGAGGCCAGCACTTTGCCCGATGGATGCCATGCCAAATCAAAGATGGCTCCGTTGTGAACGTCGATGGAACGAAGCAATCTGCCATCGGCGACATTCCATATCTTGATCGAGCGGTCGTATCCTGCAGTGGCTAGGAGTGTTTCGTTGGGGGAAAGCTCTGCGTCGTAGAGCACATCGCGATGCCCCGCGAAAGCGCGCACAAGTCGGCCGGTAACGGCATCGCGGATTTCTGCCACGCCCGTCAGTCCGGCAATCCCACCGGCCAGAACCACTCGCGTTGAGTCGGAAGTCCAGTGAATCGCGTTGCACGTGCCAGCAAGATCCGCCAGCACCAGCGGCTTGGCAAGCGGCCGAGCGAGCGCACCGGGCGCGTTCGTTGCGGCATCCACGCTGAGAATACTATCCATCAGGGTGACCTCGCGGCCGCGGGCCACCGCCAGCCGGGTGCCATCTGCCGAAAAGGCCGCCGCAGTCACAGGCTTTGCGCCAGCGTAGCCTGGCAGTTCAGGCACGACGAGCGACTGCAAAATCGATAGATCTCTTTTCGGCGGCACCGCCGCCGCTGCGATCCATTGCTTGAGCGTGGCCAGTTCCAACGGTGGCACCTGCGGCAGGTCGGCGGGGGGCATGTGATCGGTATCGCTGCTCACAATCCGCTGAATCATGACGGAGGCTGCTGGATCGCCGGGCACGATCGGGTCGCCGGAGCCGGCACCACCCCGCCGCAACGATGCAAATGTTTCCACGGAAAGCTCCCCCTCCATGTCGTGGTCGTTGTGACAGCCAACGCAGTACGTTCGCAGGATCGGCGAGATCGCCTGCTCGTACGATGGGACATCCGCACCCGCGACAAGCGGCGCACTAGCGGCACAACAGATCAGGAGGAGCGTTCGGCGATAACTCATGGGGTGGGCAACGGGCGGCGGCCGTCACAACTCGCAGGTGTACAAAAGCAAAAGGCACACATCAGTGTCGAAACAAAAACTCACGGCTTGTAAGGAGTGACCAAAACATATCTTCCACAATTTCACGCTTGGCTTCCGGCGCGGCTGCGGCAAGCATTTCTTCGAATGGCTTGCGTTCCCCGTCGGTCGGCGCGCGGCTCAGGCACCGCATCCATGCTGCGTCTACCAGAGCCTTGGGCGTGGGGTCGGTGGCTAGGATCTGCGTTACAAAACCAGTTTTAGCCGCCAGCTTATCGTTGATGGTGGATCCATTAGACAGGTGGAGCACCTGCACGAGACTCGGCTGGCTCGACCGCTCACACTCGCAGGTGATGTCGCGGGCGTTGCGGCCAAACGTCTTGAGAAAATAGTTTCTGACAGCCGAATCGTGGAGCTGAAGGGCACGCGTGTCGGTGTCGTAGCCAGCGACCGTTTGGCTCGAACCGTCGTTAAGTGCGATCTCCGTGTACGCATCTCGCACACCCGTCACATCGGAAATCGCATCGCTGAGCACCTCGGCCATCAGTCGCTTGGGATAATTCCTGGCGAACCACTTGCGATCATCTTTGTTTTCCGGCAGCACATCGCTGGATCGACGGTATGTCTCCGAAAGCAGAATTGAACGCATGAGCGGCTTGAGATCGTAGCCATGCTCGACGAGAAACGAGGAAAGGGCCGCCAGCAACTTTTCATTACTGGCCGGATTTGAGACGCGCAAATCGTCCACCGACTCAACCACGCCAATAGAGAAGTAATTGGCCCACACGCGGTTGACTATCGAACGCGTAAAGGATGGATTGCTTGGCGACGTCAGCCACGCGGCGAGCGCCTCGCGTCGATCGGCCATGCCGGGTATTCCAGCTATCCCATCCATTCCATCGGGGTCATCGGGGGGCAGCGGCGGGCTGTCGAGGGGTGCCGGTGGCTGTGGCTTGCCGGTGCGAGGCTGTATGAGATCGCCTCGACTTTCGACATAGAGCGTGCGCATGCCGTTGCCGTTGCGAGCGTCTCCGCCCCAACCCTTGGATCGCACGCGGGAAAAAAGATTGGCAAAACCGTAATATTGGTCGTTGGTCCATTTTTCCAACGGATGGTTGTGGCACTTTGCGCAGCCAATCGAAAGTGACATAAATGCCTGACTGACATTTTCCGCCATCGTCTCTGGGTCTTGATGGACCGCAAAGAAATTGGTGGCACCGTTTTCAAGGCTGGAACCGCGGGCCGTGACAATCATTCGCACAAAGCTGTCCCACGGCACGTTCTGGGCCACGCAATCGCGCACCCACTGGTAGTAGGCATTCAGCGCCTCGGGCCGCAGTTTCGAGCTTGTCACCAAGAGGATGTCGGACCACTTGTACGTCCAATAGTCGATGAACTCTGGACGAGCCAGCAGAAAATCAACCAACCGCTGGTGCGTGCCTGGTGATGTGTCGGCGAGAAAGCCATGCACCTCGTCTGGCGTCGGCAGCCGGCCGATCGTATCCAGGAAGGCACGTCGAATAAACGTGGATTCGTCGCAGGGGGGCGACGGTTTGAGGTGCAACGTGCGGAGTTGGTCTAACACCAATCCGTCGATGAAGTTGCTCCGAGGCGACTGGGCAAACACTGCGTCGGAGATCTGCTGTGGAAACGGAGCAATGATACTGGCCACAACGATCTGCGACGAAAACCAGGCCGTGATGGCTCCCGCGCCGTGTCCGACGGTCGTCACTGTGCCGCTGGCATCGACCGTCGCAACGGTTTCGTCGGTGGATGTAAACTTCGCCCACCGCGTTACATCCCGCGAAGTGCCGTCGCTGTACGAGGCAGTGACCTTGAGGCTCGCGGTCTGCCCCGGCGACACCACGCTTTCCACTGGCGAAACCTGGATCGCACTGAGCCGTTTGTTGCCTTCCTTGTCGCTCGAACTCTGCGGCGCCGGGCACCCTGCCGAGATCCAGGCCGCCACGATCGCATAGCCGTCGCCGCCGGGGTCCAACCGCTTGCCGCCTTTGTGGGCGACGGCCGTGGTGGGCTTTGTGAGGAGGAGGCTGCTGCCCGGATCGCTCATGTCGACGCGACGGCCGCGAGACTCACGCGTGATCGCGAGATAGTCGCTGGCGGGATCGTAGCCAAAAAGCGAGAGGCGAAAGCCGCCCTTACCAGCAAGCGCCCCGTGGCAACCACCTGTGTTGCAACCGGCCTTCGCCAAAATCGGCATCACATCAAGGTCAAAGCTGACATCTTCAGCGGCCGACGCTGGAACAACATTCTGCGCGACGATCACAACTGCTACGCCGGCAGCACAGACCATGCGAATCCACGCGGCGCATAGCCTGCTGAGATTCACAGAAAAGAGCGATGAGTGGCGGCACATGCTGATCTGATTCCATGCCGCTGTGCAGCGGGCGTCGGAGGCATCACGTAAACAATTCATGGATTGGTTCGGTGCCAAAGTCGGTGAGTGGAAACGGGCGGCCTGCGGGGCCCGGAAGATGGGCTGTGTGATCCAGACCGAGGCTGTGGAATACCGTGGCCACAATATCGCCGGGGCCGACGGCTCGCTCGGCCGGAAATCCGCCAATGGTATCGCTGGCCCCAACAACACGGCCGCCCTTCACGCCGCCGCCAGCGAACGAACAGGTAAAGCACCCTGGCCAGTGGTCGCGGCCACCGGCGGGATTCACTTTCGGCGTGCGGCCGAATTCTGCAAGGCCGGTCACGAGCGTGTCGTCGAGCATGCCCCGCTGACTGAGATCTTCGATCAGCGCGCTGTAGGCCTGATCGTACATGGGGCAGACAAGTTCCTTCATTCCCTCGATCGACGTGAATGGCTTTGAGCCGTGGATGTCCCATGTAATCTCATCGAACACCGTCAGAAACGTGTTGATCGTCACGAAACGCACGCCGTTTTCCACGAGCCGACGGGCCAGCAGGCAGCACTGGCCAAATCGGTTCATGCCGTAGCGCTCGCGGACGGCTTTCGGCTCCTGCGAAAGATCAAATGCCGCTCGCGCCTGCGGACTGGTCATGAGTCGAAAGGCTGCCTGAAAATTACTGTCGAGAAGCCGGGCATCTTCGCTCGCCTCAAACTCATTGGCGACACTCTCCACGATGTCCCGCATCTTCCGACGACGGTCCAGGCGAACGCTGCCGATTTGGTCGGGAGGCAGGAGATCGGGCACGCGAAAGTTTGGCTGCGAAGGATCGGCCTGGAGCGAAAAAGGGTCTTGCGCCTTGCCCAGAAATCCGCCCGCTTGGCCGTTGGGAAGATTGCCGCCGCCTCGCCCCATAATCTGAGGCAGAACGACAAACGACGGCAGGTCTGTTCGGCGACCCAGCAGGTAGGATGCCACGCTGCCGGCATGGGGCGTGTGAATGCCGCCGGTGAACCTGCGGCCTGTCTGCAACATCTGCCATCCCGCATCGTGCACTGCCGCGCCGTCGTGTCGGCACGAACGCACCAGTGAAAACCGATCGGCAATCGCCGCGTGCTTGGGCAACAGTTCTGAGATTTCAAACGCATCCGACTTGGTGCGAATCGGCTTGAAAGGCCCCCGGATCTCAGCGGGTGCATCGGGCTTCATATCCCACAGATCGATGTGGCTGGGGGCGCCGAGATTAAAAATCATGATGCACGAACGGTTCTCGTGCCCCGGCTTTACCATCCCCTCGCTGGACGCCCGCACATATTGCGGCAAAGACAGGCCGACGGCCGCAAGTGCCCCCACCTGCAAAAAATCACGGCGGGCTCTCGCCGCTCCGCAGAGCGAGGCCTTGTCGCCCGATGTGGTGGCTCGGAATTCAAACACAACGGGCCTGCTGCTGTCTTGGAGAAATAAACCGAAGTGGAACCACAAGAATCCGAATGCGATTGTACCATCGCCCTGCAGATTCGACCAAAATCAGCTCCGTTGAGCCAGTTCCCAGAACTTGAAAGCCCTTGAAAGCCAAGAGCCATCATAGCGATGCGATCAGTAGAGATGCGATCAGAATCCCACGCTTGGACTAAACGCTGCCGCAACGCGACGCGACCCAGATTCCACTTTGGCTGGTGCCTCGGGCGTGGGTGCGATGGATGGGCTATCGCGATGGATGGGCACTCACCGAGGAATGGCAGCCATCAGCGACACAATACGGCGGGTGCGTTGGGTTAGATCGTTGAACTGTTCCTGCGAGAGTGTGGCCGCGTCGATGAGATTGGATCCGAGGCCGACGCAATGCACGCCCGAGGCAAACCACGCTCGCAGGTTGACCTCCTCGCAAGTCACCCCGCCGCTGGGCATCAGCTTAAGCCACGGGCACGGTCCCCGCACCGCCTTCACAAAGGCCGGCCCGCCGAGCAGGTCGGCCGGAAACAACTTGATGACCTCAGCACCCAACCGGTGGGCTGTCAGAATCTCCGTCACCGTGGCCGCGCCGGGGCACCAGAAGATATCTCGGTCAAGGCAGAATGTGCCCACATCGGCATCCACCGCTGGCGCCACCAGAAACGCGGCGCCGGCCGCGTGAAAAGCCTCCGCTTGCAAACCATCAGTGATCGAACCGGCACCCAGCACCACGTCGGGCAGCCGACGGCCAATGTCCGCAGCGAGTTCCCGAAATACGGCCAAGGCACAGGCCGAGCGATTAGTGAACTCTACGATCTGCACACCGGCGTTATGCAGTGCTTCCACTGCCCGCACAGCCCGACCGGCATCGTCGCAGTTGAACAGCGGGAGAAACCCCTGCGCGGCGAGTCGCTGCGCCATCACAGAACGGCCGATTGGAGATGCGTTTGTCTTTTGGTTCACGGCAACACTCTTCTCCTGCATAGGAACTCCTGCTACGAGCGCCTTGCGCCCTCGCATAAGCTCTAGATAAGCCAGTCCAGAATCAACACGCCCGCGAGGCCCACGACCGACACGAGCGTTTCCATGACCGTCCAGCAGCGAAGTGTGTCGATCATGCTGACGTTGAAGTATTCTTTGAAAAGCCAGAATGCCGCATCGTTGACGTGCGAAAATGCAAGGCTCCCGGCGCCGATGGCCAGCACCATTAAGTTGGGATCAATTCCGCTACTGCCTGCCACACCGTTGGCGGCAGACATGAGCGGCACAAGCAGACCTGCTGCGGTCAGGCCTGCCACCGTCGCCGAGCCGATGCAGGCCCGAATCACTGCCGTCACAAGCCACGCCAGCACCAACGGGTGCAGCGGCATCTCTCCCATGGCCTTGGCGATCTGTGCATCCACGCCGCTGGTCACGAGCACCTGCTTAAATGCGCCAGATCCCGCGATGATCAGCAAGATCGAGGCCACGTCTGTGCCTGCGGTTGCAAACGACTGCATCACGGATGCCACTGACTTACCGCGACCAATGCCGAGCGTGACGGTGGCCACCAAAAGCGTGAGAAGCATCACGGTATCCCGGTCAGAGATGAATTTCACAGCGGAGGCCACCGGCGAATCTGACGGCATGCCACAGTTGATCAGCAACAACCCCGTGAGCGTGGTGCCCGCGAGCAGAATGGCTGGCAACAGTGCTGTGGCAATGCTCGTAAAGGTTCCAGGCAACGACTCCGGCGGCAGCACGGTGGCTGCCAGCGATTCCAATGGCTTGGAGACGATGCCGCCGAGGGTGCGAGCGAACATCGGCCCGGCGATGACGATGGCGGGCACCGCGATCAACAGGCCGTAGAGCAACGTGCGGCCCATATCGGCATGAAACAGCGCCACCAGCGCCGTCGGCCCCGGATGCGGCGGCAAGAGACCATGGGCCACGCTCAACGCGGCCAAGGCTGGCATCCCCACGGCGATCGCCGACAGGCGGTAGCGGGCCACGACGGTGAAGATGATCGGCACAAGAAGCATAAATCCCACGCCATAAAAGAGCGGGATGCCGACGATAAAGCCGGTCAACGCCATTGCCCACCCGAGTCGCTTGCGTCCGCAACAGTCAACCATCACCGTGGCAATCCGCTGCGCTGCGCCGCTGTCCACCACGAGTTTGCCAAGCATTGCGCCAGAGACAATCACGATTAAAAGCGAGCCTAGGATGTCGCCGATACCCTTTCGGATCGCGTCTGCCACCTGCGGTGCTGGCACGCCGAGTGCCAGCGCCGCGCCGATTGACACCAACACAAACGCCAGAAAGGCGTGCACCTTGCCCCACGTGACAAGCACAATGAGCAGTCCGATGGCAGCGGCAACGATCAGCAAGTTCATCGGCCGTCGGTTCCCTTCAATGCGTTGGCGGGTGCACCGCTCGGGCTGCTCGATCCAACCGACGTCTCCTGCAGAAACACAAACCCGCCCTTCTT
>CAIRDU010000097.1 GCA_903877395.1 uncultured Planctomycetaceae bacterium | reverse complement strand
CGACACGAGCACCTGCCGATACCCGCCCACCACTGGCACCACCCAGAGCGGCGTGCCGCTGGCGCGGCACGGCTTGGCGGAAGCCTGGCCGCCTGTGCGTACCGGATCTGCACAGCCCAAGGCCTCGCACAACAATCGCACCACTGCTGGCCGCAGCAACGGCACATCGCACGACGCAATCACAGCCGCCTCAGGAGGCGTTCGGCCCGCACGACGGCGAGCCTCCAGAACGCATCGCATCCCGTCGGCGACACCAGCCAGCGGCCCTGCGCCAGGCAGCGAATCTCGCACCACCATCACGCCGCTCGGCAAAGACGGCAACTCTTGGAACGGGGCTGCCACCACGATCACCTCGCCCACTTCCGCAGCCACAGCTAGGCACACCCGCTCCACAAACGTTTGTCCGGCCGACTGTCCGCCCGCCTGTCCATCCAGAGTGAGAGTCGCTTTGTCGCTCCAGGCGTTCATGCCTGTCATGCCTGTCATGCCCGCCGCTTGCATGCGTTGCGACGCTCCCCCCGCCAACACAATGCCAACCCTATTGTTTGCAGGCATTTTGAACCATGGCTCACGCTAGAAAGCGGGCGATGCGGGCGAGTCCTTCGGTGAGCTTGTCCTCTGCTGCTGCAAACGACATCCGCACATGCCCCTCGGCACCAAACGCACTGCCAGCCACCAAAGCAACATGCTCTCGCTCCAGCAATGCCTCGCACCACTGGGCACTCGTGGTGGGGCCAAGGACTGTGCCCCCTCCAGCCGATGCACGAGCCAGAGCCTGTCGAATGTCAAAGAAAGCATAAAATGCGCCGCCGATCTGTGGCAGTCGCACGCCCGGAATGGCCGTGAGTTTTCGAACGACGAGATCTCGCCGCGATTGAAACGCCTTGCACATCTCGGCCACGCACTCTTGCGGACCGGTGAGCGCAGCCACGGCAGCATACTGGCTCACGCTGCATGGGTTACTCGTCTCCTGGCTCTGCAGATTGCCAATCGCCTTAGCCAAAGGCTCTGGGGAGATCGTCCAGCCGACCCGCCACCCGGTCATCGAGTAGGTTTTGCTCACGCCCGCCACCACCACCGTCCGTTCCTCAAGACCAGGCCGAAGCGTCGGAAATGAAACGGCCTGTCGCCCATCGAACACCAGTTGGTCGTAAATCTCGTCAGCTACGACAGCCAGATTGGCCTCGATCGCACTGTCGGCCAACGCCCGCAGTTCGTCGGCGGAATAGACCACGCCAGTGGGATTGCTAGGTGAGCAGAGCAGCAACATCCGTGTACGTGGCGTGAGAGCTGCCCGCAACGCCTCGGGGCGCAGCTTGAAATCGTCCTCGATCCTCGTTTCCAAGAACACAGGGATGGCGCCAGAAAGCTTGATGAGTTCCGCATAGCTGACCCAGTATGGGGCCGGCACAATCACCTCATCTCCCTCGTCCAAGAGCGACACGCAGACGTTGTGCAACGCGTGCTTGGCTCCACACGAAACCACCACCTGCGCAGGTGTCACCGTCAGTCCCGTGCGGCGGGAATAGTCGGCTGCGACGGCCTTACGGAGTTCTGGAATGCCGGCGGCTGGCGTGTATTTTGTTTTTCCCGCACGGATCGCCACCTCGGCCGCCTGGCAGATATGCAGGGGGGTGGGGAAGTCGGGTTCGCCGACCGAGAGGTCAATAACGGGGATGCCCGAGGCGGCCAGTGCCGAGGCCTTGGCCGCCATTGCCAGCGTAGCGGATGGCTCCAGCGACGCCATGCGCCGCGCTAGATGCAAACTGGCTTGCAAACCGTGTGACGAGTCCATGCTCTGTTTCAAAATCTCCTGCTTTTGCTTGACGACTGAGGACATGACCAGAATGATACCAAGCCTCGCGACCATTCCCAGCGCCCTTTGCTCGCTGGCCACACCAGGAATCTACACATGCCATCCCGACCGCCCGGCCGACCGCAAACCAAACAGCCCGCTGCCGGGCAACCCGCCACCAGGCAGCGCATTGGACTTTGGATCATCGGAGCCAAGGGTGGCGTGGCCACCACAGCAATGACAGGCTTGGCTGCGCTCTGCCGAGGTGCGATCCAGCCGATCGGCTTGGTGACCTCGCTTGACCCGTTCACTCAGCTTGATCTCGTGGACTTTGATGAGATCGTTGTGGGCGGCCACGATATTCGCGCTGGACGACTGGCCGAAGAGGCTCGCCGCATGTGGGTTGAAAGCCGGGCCATCTCGCCAGAACTCCTCGACAGCAGCGCCGATTATTTT
>CAIRDU010000096.1 GCA_903877395.1 uncultured Planctomycetaceae bacterium | reverse complement strand
TCGATTGCTCTTCTATTCGGTGCAGTACGAAGGGAATGAGACCTCGAAAAACGTGGTTTATGGTGGGTTAGTTCCCAATCAGCAGGTGCTGCCGTCCATCGACTGGCTCTTGAGTGCTGCCGGGGGCCTGCGAAAGAAAGTGTTTCTGCTGGGCTCCGACTATATCTTCCCTCGCACCGCCAATTTTATTGCGAAGAAATACCTAGCAACGAAAGGCCTCAAACCGGCCGGCGAGATCTATCTGCCGCTGGGCCATCGTGAATTCGGCCCGGCCATGCAGGCGATCCTGGCATCGAGTGCCGATTGTGTGCTCAGCACCGTCAACGGAGATAGCAACGTTGGACTGTTTGCAGGCATGGCTTCTGCCAAGATTGATCCCGACCGGGTACCGGTTCTATCCACGAGCATCGCCGAGGACGAACTCCGCAATTTGTTGCCAGAGCAGGTTCAGGGGCACTTCGCTGCCTCGTGCTATTTCCAAAGCTTGCCCCAGGAGGCCAACCGGCAGTGGGTCGAGCATTTTCGCAAGGAGTTTGGTTACGACCGCGTCACGGGCGATCCCATGGAGCCCGACTGGTGTTTGTTGCATCTCTGGAAAAAGGCCGTGGAAAAAGCTGGGTCGCTGGAGACCGATGCGGTGCGAGCGGCGATGCTGGAGGGCCTCAGCTTTGCCGGGCCGGGTGGTCTTGTAACACTGGATCCGAAAACGCAGCACACCACGAAGTATTTTCGGCTGGGAAGGATTCGCAAGGATCGGCAGTTCGATGTTGTCTATGAATCGCCAGCCCCCATCGACCCCGATCCCTATCCGCAGATAGCGTTTCCTGGCTGGAAGTGCGATTGGACCGATGGTGGGCTCACGCGTGGCCCGGAGGTTGCAATCGATGGCGACGTTTGAAATAGAGCATGCCGAAGGGATGCGATGGGTAAAAGTAAAACTCGTGAATGACGACGTTCGCACTGAGCGCGGCGCGCTCAACCACATGAAGGGCATGCTGGCGATGGACGTGCCTTGGCCCACATTCAAGTCGTGGTGGGTCTCGCTTTTTTCTGATGAATCGCTAGTGCGGCCTCGCTACAGCGGCACCGGAACGGTCTATCTCGATTCATCGTTGGGCGGCTATCACCTCCTGAAGGTTCAACGCGGGGAACATTGGATCCTCGACACAAAATCTTTTTGGGCCAGCGACGGCGAAATCAAGTTGTCGATTCACCGGGAGGGCTTCCTCACGGCGTGGTGGGCCGACCAAGGATGGTTCTGGTATAAGACTTCGCTTCAGGGCGAAGGGCAGGTCGTCTTGGCGGTTGACGGCCCAGTCGAGGAAATCGTTTTAGAAAACGACCGCCTTATCGTGGACGGGCCTTTTGTAGTGGCTCGCACCCAAGGGATCTCACTGCGAATCAAGCGGCCAACCAAGTCGCTGATGAGTTACTGGCTGTCCGGACAGGCACGAGCGCGAGTCTACGAGGGAACCGGTCAGCTGATTCTTTGCACGACCCCTTACTGGCGGCAGCGGATGCAGCGAGAGCGGGCCAGCGATTCAGCCAATTACGAGTAGCAACTCATTGCCCTGAGTCTGCTGAGCATTCGAATAAACGCAGGGTCGCCGGCTGTTTTCCGCGTGGAAAATGTCATGGGGTCATCGGGTCATGGGGTCATACATAACTTGTTCGATAGACTGATAGGATGAACGGCATGAGCAGGCAGGGCTGGATGGTTGACATCGTGACCGCGACGGCACTCGTTGCCGCGACGAGTGTCGCCAGCACGACTAGTCGGGCCGATGCCTGCCCATTTTGCGGCGTGATTGGGCAGTCACTCTCGCAGCGTCGCGACGCAGCCGACCGGGTCGCCGTGGGTGAGGCAGAAGGGATTGCGGCGGTAGACGCCACAGGAGTTCTGTCGCAGCGTTTTCATGTGCATCAAATGCTACGAGGCAGGGCCGATGCGCAGGGCACATCCGTCAGTGCCCGCGTCAGCGGGCAGGTGCGTGGCACCGCCATTCTTTTTTACACCCGTGCTGATGAAGAAGATCGTGCCGATGGCAATGGCGCTGGCAAAAGCGGTGAACTCGAGCAAGGGCGATGGTTGGCTGTGAGTGCCGACGAAGCTCTCTTGGGGTATGTCGCTACAGCACCGGCAGTGAGTGAGCCGGCAGCCAAACGCTTGGCATGGTTTGCCGCGAAACTCGAGCATCCCCAACCGCAGATTGCGGAGGATGCATTTGTGGAGTTTGGCACAGCTCCGTTGGCAGCAGTGCAAGTGGCGGCCGGTGCGATCCACGCTGACAGGCTGCAACAATGGGTAATCGAACCGGCTATCGATTCGCGGCGTCGTGGATTCTATGGTCTGGCCCTTGGCATTGTGGCCAGCCAGACACCAGACCCATCCGAGAAGGAGATATGTATTCGATCGCTGCACGGTGCCATTGAAGCACCCGCCGATGATTTTCGCGCAGGGTTTGACGGTGTGATGGCGGGCTTACTTGTGGCGGAGGGCGAGCGAGGGCTTCGCTTTTTGGAGAAACGCGGGCTCTTCGGACCGGATGCCAGAGCGGTGGACCAGCGGCATCTGCTCGCCTCGCTGCGATTTGCATGGGAGAGCTTAGCCGATTCGATTCCGCGAGATCGTATCGCCGAAGCGACGGCGAAGCTCTTGGCTCGCCGTGTTGTCGCCGCCGATGCCACGATTGATTTGGCGAGATATCGGGCGTGGCAAGCAGTGGACGACGTGGCCCAACTCTGGAACACACTCGGCCCAGACGATCCGCTCGTCCGCCGTGCCGTTGCGGGCTATCTCACGGCCTGTCCGCTCCCAGCGGCGCAGGCGCATCTGGAAAAGATCGAGCGACGAGATCCCACACTCCTCTCGCAGGCGTTGGAAGCCGCCACGCTGCTGCTGGCTCGGTGACCGCCAGGCTCCAGGCTCTCCCCTGCTCGACAAGCCGAGGCGTCAGCTAAAAGAAAACCGCATTGCCGCATGTGAGGCCGCTCGGATTCTCTCTTCAGCGAACGAGGTGGGCTTCTGTGATGGACGATGCCACCGGAGGGACAAAGTTGCCGGGACGCAAACGCGGGCTCCCGTAAAACGGTGCCTTTGCTCGCCGTTATCGCAACTGCGTGGCGGCGGCTGTGTCTGGATGCATCATTTCGTCTCCGGACGGCGTGGCCGCTGTATGCCAGTTAGCAACGGCCCGAATGGTATCGCCGTTGTCGGCGTCCGCAGCAGTGGATGGCTTTGACGAGGGTGCGATGGCCGGCATTTTAAATGTTGTTTGCTGCGATCCGCCCGGGAGCAGCAGGGCCGGGTCCGGCCGCGGCAGGAGTTCGGGAGCGGATGGAAGAACCGGTTCGGCTGGATTGATATCGAGTTCTTCGCGTGTTGCTGGATCGCGAGGCGGCAACTGGACAGCCCTAGCATCGGCACCGATCGACTCGAAATTCTGCTCGATTGCTCCACGGCTAAAAACACCGGGTCGCGAGTGGCCGTAGTCGAGATAGAGGCTGGCATCCCGCTGGCGGGCGCGGCGGTGGGCATCAAAGTAGGCCTTGCCCGGCCACGGTCCCTCGGCCAGAAAAACGCCGTTGTATTCAAGCAAGGAGCCTTTGCGGAAATGCATCTGAGAGATCGAACGGTTGTAGTCGACAATGGCCCGGTAGTACGAGCTTTCCGCGTCGGCACGGCGACGTTGGGCATCGAGCAGTTGGTCAAGCGTAACGGTGCCGGCATCGTAAGCGGCTTGCACGGCCTCTACCTGCCGCTCGGCGGCGACACGGCGATTAAAGTTTGTTTGCGAGAGCGCGAAGTTGGTGTCTAAATTGCGGGCCGACTCGACCAGCGCGTGCGACGCCTCAAGCTCTTCATCCTGCAGGCGGGCACGTTCGCGAGCCAGCTGGAGTTGGTAATGACGCACCGTCGAAAGCTCGCGACGAAACCCGATCGGCATCAAGAACTGGGCCTGTGCCTGCCATTCCTGAAACTGCCCTCCCATCAAAGAGGAATACGCGTCGGTGTCTTGGAGCGTGACGGCTGGGTTGCCGAGAACCGGTGGGGCTGGCTGCGGAAACGGCTTGTATTTCTGGCTCAGGAGATTTTCTCCCAGTCCGAGGAAGCGATACCGGCCACCGATATCCAGCCGGGGGAGCAGGAGATTTTTGGCAGCAGTGAGTTCGAGCTCTTTCTGCTTGATAAACCACTTTTGTTTGCGGAGTTCGGCCGATCGAGAGAGGGCTTCCACCAGCGACTGCTGCCAGTCGAAAGAAATCCTCGCCGTGGTCGGCTCGTCAGCGGGCCGGATCAACCGACCGTCGCTGGCGCTAATGCCCATCATGTAACGCAGTCTATTTTCGCATCGGTAGACATCCGTGAGCGCCTGTTCCACGTCACTGCGAAAGAAGAAATACTGCTCGCGAGCTTGCGCCTCTTTGTCGGCTTCACCGCCGCGAGACTGTTCGACGTAGAGAGCGTGCACTTTTCGCCAGGCCTCCAAGGCACTGTCGCGACCGGCTTTTCGGGCTTCGAGGTTGCGATAAGAAAAGTAGAGTTCCCAGTACGATTGTTCCGTGTCACTCACCAGATTGCGTACACCAGCCTCAAACTCCGCCAGCGAAATGTCGGCATTGATGCGTCCCAGAAGCACACCGCGAAAGTTGGGCCGGCCCAGCAGATTGTCAAACGTGTCTGGGCCAGCAATCCGGTTGTACGTGACGCCCGCCCCCTGCAGGAGCGGTTGGTTGAACGAACAGTCGTACGACGTCGTCCACGTCGATGGCACATCGCGAAAAGCGTTGTTGGTGGCATTGAGCACCGTGCTGTTGGAGACTCCAAACTGCGCACCTGTGGCCGTGCGTTTGGAGAGTCCGGTAGTCGTCGTGCCCGTGTTGCTTTTGAGCACTGGCACAAAGAGAATGGTTTGAAACAGTGGGTCAACGTTCTGTGGACGGTTGCCAGACTCCCATGTGGTGCTGCTGGAAAGTTGTGTGTCAAACGCCGCCAACGCGCTTTCAACACCGCGAAAGGGGTCTGTTTCTGCGATGGCCGGATCGTAGATGCTCGGCGTTTGAGCCGGCGAGGTGAGGAGCGAGACGGCCGGTTCGCCGGTCTGTGGGCGTGGCCCACCGAAACTCTGAAAGCGGCCTCCCAGATTGCGGAGCACCTTCCCGTTTTCCAAGGCCGTGCGAATCGACTCTTCCAGCGAGAGTTCCCATATCTGATCAAACTTGGCATTGGAGAGCGTGAGTGGCTCAACGGTGCCGGCGGCCTCGTCGAGTGGACGCTGATCGGTATCTGGATAGTCGAGCTTTTGGATCGCGCCGACGTAGTGCGAAAGGTCGCCGTCTTCAAAGAAGTAGAATGGCTGCTTGGGCGCGCATCCCCCAGCTAGGAGCGAAACGCTCGTGAGTGCAACCCAGAGTTTTTGGACCAGTCGTGACACGGGGGATGTCCGGCGTATTGGATGTTCGAGGACGTGCGAATGAAAAATAAAACGGGAACGATTCAAAGATCTTTTTCAAAAAATGCCGTCGCTGCGCCCAGGGGGAGAGATCGCGAAATGCGACCACTCCCAGCACAGTGCCCCCCGACTCTGTGCCCGCATCGCGTGCACCAAGGCGCAGCGACAGCACTAGGGATATCGGCCTCACTGCCGGCAGACTTTGGGGAATCGTCAAAGTCGGCTCAAACAGCACAGGCCGTGGCAGAGTTGGCGCAGGAAAGGAAAGCTGGGGAAGCCATGGTTGCAAAAAAACAGCAGTTTTTCCTCGAAGCACTACGGCACGGGCCATCGGGATGACCTAGCTTCGCAAAGCTTCCCGTCTTCCTGCCAGAAAAATGTCGCCGCACAGTCCGGTGTGGCCTCAATTGCAGACAGGCCATGCTGGTGCCCCAGTACGCTTGCCGCCGTGGCCCACGCATCGGCCGTGACGCAGTCTGCTGCAATCACGGTCACAGCCGAAAAGCCTGCCACGCCGAGGCCTGTGCGCGGATCAACGATGTGGCTGTAGCGAGTGCCGTCAATCTCCACCGCCTGAAAGGTGTCTCCGGATGTTGTGATGGCCGCATCCACAAGCAGCAGAGTTTTGGGCTGCAGCGAGGAATCTGTCCCCGTCTGAAGGGATGTTCCGCGAAGCCCAGGCACGGCGATCTTCCAGCCGGCCGTGCCTGGCGGCGCCCCCGACACGCCGATGTCGCCCGAAGCATCAACCATTGCCGCTGTAATGCCGCAGCCAGCCAGCACTTCCAAGGCACGATCAACCGCATAGCCCATACCAATGCCGCCGAGATCCAGCCGCATGGCGGTTTTCCCAAGGACCACTGCACGGAGTTCGTCGAGAAGATGCATGGTGGATGGCCCCACTGCTGCGCGGGCAATTGCGAGCTTGTCTGGCCTTGGCAACACGCCCGAGCGACGCGATTGTCGCCAGAGTGTTGTCAGTGGACCAACCGTCACATCAAATGCACCCCCACTGGCCTTGCACATTTCCACCGATCGATCGAGCACGCGCCAGAGGTCGTTGCTCACCGGGTGGGGCGATACTGTCGGAGCCGCCGCAGACAGCCTCGACAACTCGCTCTCGGGAGCGTAGTCGGAGAGAATTGTTTCCAGCCGGGCCACTTCGTCAAACGCCGCATCGACGGCCGCGTGAGCCTTGTCTGCTGTAGCTGCGTAGAGCGTGATGGTCCAAGGCACTCCCATGAGCCGGCGCGACTGGGTCACCCGGACAGCGGTGGAAGTCCGGGCAGCAGGCTGGCATCCGATCCAGCATGGCATGATCCACAAAGCCACCGCTGCGAGGCCCACGGAGATTGAAAAAATCGGGTAGAATCGGTGAGACATGAGTGCTCCAGAAATCCATCCGTCCGTAACGATCACATTCGACTGTACGCCGCTGCGCGGTGTGCCGAGGCTTGACGTTCCACTCGACGCCTCGCCCGCCTTTCGTGCGAGACTAGAAAGGTTTCAGCGGGCTGTTGCCAAGCACGGCACCCGCAATACGTATTATCTTACGAACGCCAGTTGCACATTTTATTTTACCAACGATCCGGCGATTGGCTGGGTGCGGTTTGAGATCGAAGGCACAGTGCTGACCGACGAATTAGACCGCAAGACAGTCGGCAGCGATTTGGATATCAAGCTCGAACAAGAAACTTGTGACTGGCTCACGCAGCCGGCCGTTGCGTGGCTGGGCCTGTCGGTTAAACGGGCTGTTGAAGTTGAGTTTGACAAGTACATCGCTGCCGGCGATCTCTCCCGTGCCATCCAGCGACTCGCTCGCGAACAAACTGCCAGCGATGCCGCCGGTGGATTTCTGGGAATGAATCTATAGGGCTGATAGTGGCGTCAACCCCGCTCACCATCGCTCGTGTACCAGTGGTCGGATCGAGGCATTGTAAATCTCCAGAACGGCCGCCATCGTTTGGGTATCCAGCGGCGAAAGATCGGCAGCGCGGGCGTTGTGCTCCACGTGCGAAGGCCGCCTTGCCCCTGGAATCACACACGACACGGCCTCAAATGACAGAATCCATTGGAGGGCAAACTGCGCGAGCGTGACACCCGCCGGCACCAGTCTCCGCAGTCTTTCAACTGCCTCCAGTCCGATCTCATAATCAACGCCGGAAAATGTCTCACCGCGATCAAATCCGGCCCCATTGCGATTGAACGTGCGGTGGTCCGTCTCTGGAAATGTTGTCACAGGAGTGAACGTGCCGCTGAGCAGGCCGCTAGCTAGGGGCACGCGAGCGATCACGCCCACCTGCCGACGTTGGGCCACTTCAAAAAAAAGCTCCGACGGCCGAAGACGAAACGCATTAAAGATGATCTGCACCGACTGCACGTTGCTGTATTCGATTGCCTTGATTGCCTCTTCCACTCGCTCCACGCTCACGCCATAAAATCGAATCTTGCCAGCGGCCACGAGCCTGTCGAGTGATTCAAACACCTCCGGCCGGTAGTAGACATCTGTCGGCGGGCAATGCAATTGCAGAAGGTCCAGACAGTCGGTCGCACCATTTTCCAAACTTCTGTCCACAAACGCCAGAAGGTTGTCGGCGGTATAGCCATCGGCCACGTGGGGATTGAGACGCCGTCCCGCCTTCGTAGCAACGTAGAATGGCTCTGTGCGTTCGCGGCGGAGGCGGGCGATGAGCCGTTCGCTGAGGCCATCGCCGTAGACGTCGGCTGTGTCAAAGAAATTGATCCCGAGGTCGAGCGCCGTGTGAAGGGCGGCCATCGATTCTGCCTCGTCGGCACCGCCCCACTGGCCGCCTCCGATGCCCCAGGCCCCAAAACCGACTGCTGATACCTGCCAACCCGTGCGTCCAAATGTGCGTGTGTTCATGGTGTTCATGGTGTTCATGGTGTGTTTCATTCGGAAGAGTTCTCGATACATCCCTAGGGGCCATGGGCCGCAGCCAGCTCGCGGCACTCATCGGCGACCTTGTTCCATGCCGCCAGAAGCTCCACGGTTCGAGCGGAGTCTTTCGTCGCTAGGTCGATCGTCTCGCAGCGATCCGTAGCACAATTGTAAAGCTCCCACGGCGTATTCTTAGCAGCTACGAGCTTCCAGTCGCCAACGCGAACGGCACGGTGGCCTTCGTGGCACCACCAAAGCGTGTCGTGTACGGGTGAGGCTGAATCGCTGAGGGCTTTGGCAAAACTCCGCCCCTGCATGGGCGGCATGGGCTGGCCGCCGTACGCTTTGGGTAGCGACACCCCTGCCAAGTGCAGCACTGTCGGTGCAACGTCTACAAAGTGCACCGGCTGATGGCGAAGCTCGCCCCACGCGGCAATGCCATTGGGCCAGTGGAGAATCCACGGGGTTGCGATACCGCCTTCGTGAACCCACGTTTTGTGGCGTCGAAAAGGAGTATTGGCGCAACTCGACCAGCCCGGCCCAAGGCACAGAAACGTCTTCCGCGATCCTAGCAATGCAGCAGCAGCATGCCCTTCGCCTCGAATCATAATCTCGGCCGATGCTCCGTTGTCGCTGGCAAAGAGTACCAGTGTATTTTCAAAAGCATTCATCGCTTGCAGCTGGTCTAGGATGAGACCGATCTGTTGGTCCATCGCGTCTACTATTGCCGCATGGATCGCCATCTTCGTGGCCTGAAAATCCTGTTGGTCGCCCGTGAGTGCGTTCCACGGCAGCGGCCGATTGACTTCACGCTGACCCAGAATGGCGAGCACCTGCGACGTGTCGTAGGGAGGGCCAACATCCTCTTCCACGGGAGCAAAGGGAGGCATCACGATGCCTCGGGCGAGCAGTTGCCGCTCGCGTGCCAGCCGGATGGCGTTCCACCCAGCCCGGTATCGCTCCCGGTATTTCTCAACGAGCTTCTGGGGTGCGTGCAGTGGAAAGTGGGGCGACGTGAAGGCGACGTACTGAAAAAATGGCGTGCCCGCATAGGCTCTGGCGTGATCCGCGAGGCACCGTATGGCATGATCGCCCACGGCAGTCGTGGTATAAAAATCGTTGGCGACGGGGATCGCTTTCCCGTCTTCAACTATCCCAAGTGCGTCAAAGTAATTGTTCTGACCCGCGCTATTGATGTCCAGCGACCGGTCAAAACCCTGCTGCCGTGGATCGCCATCCACATGCCATTTCCCGGAATGGTAGGAGCGGTAGCCGGCGGGCTTGAGAAGTTCTGGGAGCAGTCGGGCCCACGCCGGCCGCACGCCATTGGCTCCACCATCCCCACCCGGCAAGGAGTCGCGATGGATCGCCTGTGCGTAAAAACCGGTCAGCAGAGCCGCTCGGCTTGGCCAACATCTGGCTGTGTTGTAACCCTGCGTAAAACGCAGTCCTCCAGCAGCCAAACGATCCACATGAGGCGTGTCGATCTCGCCGCCATAGCAGCCCACATCAGAAAAACCCAGATCATCCGCGAGGATGACAAGCACGTTCGGCGGGTCCGCCGACGCCACGCCATCAGTGAACGTGCAGGCCCATGCTATTCCACAAGCACACACCATCAACCCGTTGAATCGAATACCACGCATCAGATTGTGTTGATTATTTTCAAAGGGTTTACGTCGGCACCATCCATGCCAGCGGACCGGACTGTAGCCATACCAAAAGGCCCATCAGGATCGCGAGCGCCAAGCTGTGCGGAAAGACCCGACGCAAGATTGCGCCCTCCTGTCGATGCATGCCCGTCGCTGTGGCTGATACGACAATGCTCTGCGCGTCGATCATCTTCCCCATCACGCCGCCGGTGCTATTGGCCGTGCAGATTAAAAGCGGATTGAGCCCCAGTTGCTCAGCGGTCACCCGCTGCAAGCTGCCAAACATCGCGTTACTGGAAGTGTCGGAGCCGGTCAGCGCGACCCCCAACCAACCCAAGAGCGCCGCAAAAAATGGATACATCGCCCCTGATCGCGTCAGTGCCAAACCCAGCGTGACATCCGTGCCGGAATAGCGAGTGACAAATGCCAGTGCAAGCATTGCGGCAATGGTGACCAGAGGCGCAGCCAACCTCACCAGTGTTGCCAGCCAGATGGCCCCCGCACGACGCCACGAGATTCCAAGCCACGGCACAGACAAGAGCGAGGCGACGACAATCCCGCTTCCGGCCGCCGAGAGCCAGTTGAGCCGGTAGATGGCCCGCTCAGTTTCAAATGCCTCGCGCGTGGCCGGTGGCACCCGAGCAACGCGGCCGTCGAGACGCGGCACCTGAAATTCAGGAGCCACGAATCCTTGCGGAAGAAGTGACGCGATGGCGACCCCACGACCTTCAAGGATTGCTTTCACTGGCGGAAGTCCCCAACAAAAAACAGCCACCGACAGCATCACCCACGGCATCCAAGCCCACGCCACAGTGCCAGCGGAGTCGTGCTCTTGTGTCGTCGAACTCTGGGCTGGAGTGCCTCCATACCGCCAGCAGTTTTGGGGCTGCCAAAATCGCAGAAAAATCGCCAGCGATACCAGGCTTACGATGCCTCCCACGACGTCCACAAGTGCGGCACCCACATAGTTGGCCATCACTGCCTGCACGATGGCAAACGACGCGCCGCAAACAAGCACTGCGGGCCACACGGCAACGAGCCCGCGCCAGCCGGCCATACTGCAGACCATCCATGCCGGCACGATGAGCGAGAAAAAGGGCAACTGCCGTCCGGCCATTGCAGAGATCGCCTGCTCGTCGAGGCCCGTCACCTTTGCCAGCGTGATGATTGGCGTGCCCAGAGCGCCAAAGGCCACAGGTGCAGTGTTGGCGATCAATGCCAGGCATGCCGCCTCGAGCGCCGGAAATCCGGCCCCGGCCAAAAGGGCTGCCGAGATCGCTACCGGCGCACCAAACCCCGCCGCACCTTCCAGAAACGCTCCAAATGAAAATGCGATCAATAGGGCCTGCATGCGGTGGTCAGCCGAAAGCTGTGTCACCGACCGTTTCATCACATCCAGGCTACCGGCCTCCACACAGAGGCTGTAGAGAAACATCGCCCCGACGACGATCCAGCCAATTGGAAAGAGCCCAAAGGCTGCGCCGTAGATCGCTGCTGCAATCGCCGCGTCTGGTGGCATGCCAAAGACACCGATCGCTACGGCCAGCGATGCGGTCAGTCCGGCAACAGCGGCTCCAGTGGCCGACCAGCCTCCGAAGGCTAGTAAACCCAACAGCACCACCAGCGGGAGCATCGCCACAAGGGTCGAGAGCAGCGGCGAGGCAAGCGGGTCGTAAACATGGAGCCAGGGCATACGGATTGATGTCTCTGAATGAGGGATGAAAAAGACAGCCTAAAATCCAAAGAGGATTGCTGTGAGCGCCGCCAGCCCCACCACCACGAGCGACATGCCCATCCACATGGCGATCGCGGGGCGTTTTTCATAGTGGTAGTCCTCGCGGCACAGCGCAACGAGAACGTGGCGGTGCTCCCACATGCCGGCCAGCGTGGCGAGAATCCCGAGCAGCACGAGCGACGCCCCAAAGAGCTTGGCCTTGAGCAGTGGAAAGTCACCCTGGGGGCCGTGAAAATTGATAGCCGCACGGCTCAGGCTTTCGAGGCCAAAGCCGAGGCTGATCATGGCCAGGCTGGTGCGAATCCACGCTAGGAGCGTGCGGTCAGCCGCTTCGCGGTTCCGCTCGCGAGCCAGTTCGTTGGTCAGTGACGTCAGGGGCGAGAGAGTGGGCGTGGTCTGGATGTCGTTTATGGCGTTCATGTCGTTCATGGCAGAAGAGGATAGCACGGTATCGCGGGATGCACCCACGGCGATCAATCCCATACCGTCTTGTGGCGTTCCACTGTGCTACTTGATGCTCACCGGGATGCTTTCGGAGTGGGCGGAAAACTCTGGGGCATAGCGGCTTTGGATTTTTGCAAAGCCACTGGATGCTGTGCCGCGATGGGCCGCACGAAGAGAATACTCAAATACATGCGTGCCCCGAGGGAGTCGCTCAAAGAACATCTGCGTTGAGGCATCGCGGATCGCCACATACCAGCCCGCACCGTCGGCCCAACGCCAGCCGGAGAGCACGTCTA
>CAIRDU010000095.1 GCA_903877395.1 uncultured Planctomycetaceae bacterium | reverse complement strand
CGATCCAGCGAGTATGCTTGCGGCCATCGAGGTGGCGTTGGATCTCGTCAACGCCTGAGGTTTCTTACGGTCGCAGTGGTGGGAGGCCATTCACAAAGGCATCGGAGGTGTCCATGAGCCCTTCAGTTGCTGGCTTGTACACAAAAGCGGTGGCATCCACGGGGTCGCCGATCCGCACATCGTAGAGTTCCAAGATCGCCACCACTTCCAATGCCGAGGCTGCGACAGGCCGAGGCCCTGGGATGGCCAGCCACTCAATCCGGCACGGGAAAAGCGCACGCTTGTCTATCGATAGCCGTACGCTCCACGGTATGCCTTCGGGGAGTTGGGCAGCGGTGATCCCAGCATCGCTGCGGATCGCCTCAGCCTGCGCAGGCAGGATTGTGGCAAGGCGATCGCGATTCCAAGCACCTTCGATCGTCCACGCAGGCACGTCGTCGATGGCAGCAGATACAACGGACACAAATCGAAACCATTCCCGCACCAGTGCCAGCGATCGCTGAACGCCACCTAAATAGGCCGAGACGGCATCGCGTTCAGCCACTTTGAGCTTTTCGAGCCGCTCCCGCACGCGGCGCATATCGACCCGCTCCACCTGCGCAGGATGCGAGCCGAACTTCCGGTAGGTCCAGAAGAAAAGCCCGTCGCACAGTTCGAGCAGTTCAAATTCCTCTGATTCAGAGTTGAGCCGCGACTCAAATCGAAACCGCTGCTCTTCGCCAAGACCGGATTGAACGTAGCGGCCGCTTCCCTTGAGCACCGTGTTGCCTACCCTCGCTAACTGCCGCACGCGGGCGGAAATCGTTTCCGATCGCGCCAGTCCGGCGAGCGCGGCCGCCACGATGCGTTCGGCTCGCCCCCCCTGCTCTGCCGCGTCGGCCGGGGATAGTGAGAGGGACGTAGGGCTATCAACTGCCGCTGCCGGACTCGTTACCGCTGCCGGACCAAGGGCAGTTGCTGGTAGAGGTGGACTGCGTTGGTACACGCTGCCGTTCAAGCCTGTCTGGGCAGGCACTTCTTCTGCCCTGGCTGTAGAGAGCTTGTTGCCAACACACGATCCGAGCACCAAGGCCCAAAGCACCAGAGCGGCCACTGCCCATAGGCGTCGGCGCAATCGAGGGAGTTTAGGGGGCTGGCTGTTCGTCACGGTCAGATCGACTTTGAGGATTTTGCCAAAGAAACAGGTGGTGAGGCGTCGAAGAATGATGGGCAGGAAAACGGTGCCCCGGTTTCGCACGGCTGAAAACAGTCTACGGAATCGCGGCCAACAGGCCCTATGGCAGATACGGCACAGAATCGTCGTGCCAGCGGGCATTTTTGAAGGCACAGATGAAAAACACAGTCCAGAAAACTACGACAAGCCCCTTGGGCTTCGGAGGTGATGCGATGGCAAGACGATACCTGCATGGATTCATTGGCGTTTTGCTGGCGGCACCGCTCGCAGGCTGCCACATTCCGGCAAACTCCCCGCTCACTGGGCTTGCCCAGATTCGTCCCGTTGCCACGCCGCACACCAACGTGCTGCCTCCGGCAGCGATGCTCCAACATCCAGGCCCAGGTGTCGAAGGACCAGGACCTGGTGTGATCGTGCCCGCCTCGTATGAGGCTGCATTGGAAGCCGCAGGCGCAGCGATCGGCGGAATGGTGGGTGGCCCCATGGCACCGAGTTCGCAGATCGGATTTATCGGCCCCGACGGTATGCAGGTGCGGTGGGACATCTCAGCAGCAGGTGGATTTGATTCGATGCCGTTGGTCACTCCAGGGCGTTACGACTTTTCGCAGGGGGCGATCTATCGCCTCAAGCTCACCGATATTCCTGGACACGAAGGCACAGAACTCTACCCGACGCTTGAAGTCGGCCCGGTCACGCCACGCACCGATGCCTTTCTGGCTCACAATGCGATCCCATTTCAACTCACTGACGAAGATCTAGACCAGGTCACCACCGGTAACTTTGTCACGAAGGTTGTCTATCTGCCCGATGCCGACTATCAGGAGTTGGCCGTCGCTGGCGTTGAAACGCTCGTCAGCACGCGACTGGATCCCGGCGTGGATCCAGTCGTCGAGGCAGATCGCCGCGGTTCGATCCTAGCCATCATTCGAATTGGCAACAAGGATCTTGAGTCGGCAGGTGCCGGCCTCGCGCTGGCTGGCGGGCAGGGTGGCGACGGTAGCGTGCCGATTGGCGTGGCCGCACCGCTGGGCATGCCGTGCCAAGGCGACCCCTCACAACTTCCGCCGGCCTTCTTAGCTGGTGTTACAGCACCTCAATACGGGATGCCGATCACAGGCACCCCAATCGGTCTGCCCGGCCCACCGCATATCCCACTGGGTGTTCCGGCCGGCCTGCGGAAGCACACGATCACCAACCACACCAAGACGCACATCCCAGGCCCGACCCGCGAACTCAAACTGCACGTGCAGCAGCAACCAGGCCTCAGCTATCCCAAGCCAGCCCACCGTGCCTACATCGCAGAGCGGGCCAGCGTACCGCACATTCACTTGAAGCAGCCGCACGAGGACAAGACGCACTGTGTCAACAACGGTGGCCCGGATCCTGATGCAGCCGGCCTCTGTCCGCCCGAGCCGGGAGACTATCTGGAGTGATGCTCGGCCAACAGACTTTTGTCAGCGACACCATACGAACGATACGAAACAAACAACACCAACAATTATGAATGCCTTCCGCATAACCGGCTGCAAGACCGGCACGTCAGCGAGAGAGGATTCATCGCGGAGAACGATTCAACACATCATCCGGACAGGGACCGTGCTACGGGTTGCGACCAGGGTGCTGGCGACCGCCGTTTTCGCCTTGGCAACTTCGATGGGCTTTGCCCGCGAGGCTGTCGAGCCGAATGCGGTGGATTCATTCGCCAGCGTCACACCACTGGGAGCGATTGGCGCCCTGCAGCACCCGCGGCCCGGTTCCTGTCCGGATGATGTGCTCACAGGCTGGATTCAGCCGATCGATATCCGAGGCCCTGCCGGTATGGAGATTGCGATCGAAACGGCAGAAGGCTGGTCACCGTTGCGGCGGGCACCGTTGCGAATAGGGCTTGTCGTGGGGCGGGCCTATCGGCTGCGGATTGGCGGCATCGCGGGGCATGAGGGCAGAGAACTTTTTCCCTCGGTGCGGGTGCTGGCAAAACTGGCCGCACCGCCTGGTATGGCGTGGCGTTTTCCCGTCGAGATTGTGATCGACGAAAGCGATCTAACGGCGGCTCTTGCCGGCTCGCATGTGCGACGCATCGTCTATGCATCTTGCGAATCAGATAGGCCCGATGTGCTGGCATCAAACTGGTTTGATGTGCGGCCTGGCGACGACTGTCTGGATGTGGCCTCGACGCTTGGCGATCCCGTAGCGGAATTCATCGTGGGTAACCGCACGCCATCTCCGGGGAGCGTGCCATGACGGGTCTTCGCAATCGCCGTGCCACGGGTCGAGCTATACGTTGGCTGCGGATCGCTGCGATCGCCGTCAGTTCGATCATTTTGGCATCCTGCCGTGCTGTCACATTGCCATCCATTCCGTCGCTGGTAGTGCTCTTTGAGAGTTCGAGTTTGGACGCTCCTCTTTCGGACCACACAGTTGCGCAGTTGGACGCCGAGGTCCAGCCGTCAGGATATGTTCATCCGTTAGAAGAGATTCAGGCAAGCATTCCAGATCAGCAAAGCAAGCAGTTAGACACCCGCCAGATTCATCAGGCAGGTCTCGAGGTCCCCTGCCCTCCCCTGCCCCGCCTGGCCAGACATCCCTGCTCAGGCGGCAGTTGCAACTCAAGGGGTGGCAGTCGCGCACAAGTGTGTCAAAGCGGTGCCTGCGGCACTGTTGCTTGTTTGCCAGTGGCGTGTATGCCCGGAGCCGCGGTTCCGATGGTTGGCCCCTACGTTGTGTGCGATGGTGGCGACGCGTACGCCCCGGCTCGGCCGGCAGGACGCTTTGGCATCCAAAATGTCACTGCTGGCGACACCGTCGCCCGGTATCGGCCAGTTTCTGTCGGCTCCACGCAGAGCGATCCAGACGAGAGCCAACCCGCAGACGAGTGTGACGCAGAGGAAGTCTGCCTCACGGTCTCCAATTACGCCTGCGTGTATGCGCCGCGTTTTGCGTCTGTACGGGAAGTCAGTCGTCCGTCGGAAGAAGCGTCACCGATCGGACCGAAGGGGCTCACTCTGGATACGTTGGCCGGGGCTCAAGTGAAGAGGCAGCCAGTGTGGGGTAGCACCCAACGCATCGCCCTAGTTGCGGCCCGTCGGGCTGAACCCAGTCTGGCAGTCGAGGAACGTCTGCCTGCATTGGCCGTCGATCAAAACGATCTGCCACACGAGTCGGACGGGGTCGAGGGCCCGGCAGCTCGCGTGGCAGACGATCAGCCGATGTTGGCAGAGCGGGTTGATCGGCCACGCATCCAAGTTGGATTCGATGTGCCGTTTGCATGGACCTGCGTTACCGGCGCCCAGGTCATGGTGATGGGGCAGGCTGCAGAGGTCATCGCGGCCGACCGCGGCACGGCGACGCTCCGGCTGGAGGAGCCGGGCCGCTGCGAACTCACGCTTTGCAAGCGGGCCGGCAGCGACACGGCGAGAGTTGGCGAGGAACTTGACTTCACGATTTTTCTGCTCAACTCAGGCGACCGTTCGCTCCAAGACATCGTGCTGGTCGACGCGATCCCCAAACGCCTCCAACTCATACCAAAGAGTGCAGCCTCAAATCTGCCTGCGGATATTTCGACCGCCACTGGTGACGACGGCTCTGTCGTGCTCACATGGCGGCTCCAGAAAACGCTCCAGCCCGGCGAGGGTGGGTTTGTGCGATTTCGCACAGTGGTCCACTGAGCCACAAAACACCCAACGCTGTGGAGCGTGCGTAAGAGCTAGGCTTTGGCCGCGAATCCACTCCCACAGGCTCTCCCGGCCGGACGGTCTCGCGTGAGAAGGCTTGGGCGATTCCGACTGCCTTGCCAGTGCCCCAATCGGTTGGGGGCTGGCGCGGATTCGGGGCAGATTCGGCTCAGATTCGTTTCATGTCTGGTTGGGTAGGGTCAGCGGTTGCCGAGCCAACCCTATCGCCGCTAGTATCTCGCTAGTATCTTTGGAACTGATCTCTGCAAATAGAGATTGCACTCAGCTGGTTGCTTCCTAGCTCGTGTACGTCGTTCAACACGATCTTTTTATTCACCGCTCGATCCCGAGCTTTTTGCAAGGCATTTATTTATGCTCCGTACATCGTTCCCATCGAGTATTCGCGCGGCGAGTGTCCTGTTGATTCCAGCGGTAATGGCAGGATTGCTTCTGGCGATCGGGCTCATGCTCATGCCCCATAGCCGTGCGATCGCGTTGCAGCCGGCCGCCACGGAGAGTGCCGCCGAGGAAGCTCCTGTCGAGGGTGCGCAGCCTCAGTCGTTGCCGAAAGTACCGCCGCTGCCCAAGGGCACGCCGCAAGAATTGATGGCGTTTGTAGAAAAACTCAAACAGGTCAATCCAAGGCCGTCCTCACGAGAGGAGATGATGCGTTATCTGGGAGAAGTTGCAAAGGTCCAAGTGCAGGCAGCCGATCAGATCCTGTCGCAGATCAAGCCATCGGATGATCTGTACGACGATGCCGCCAAGCTCAAGCTGGAAAGCTTGAAGATGCTCGGTCGAATGGGCGACGAAAAGGCAGCCGCCGACATGGTGACTTTTGCCCAGACGCTGATCAATAGCCCATCGCCCGAACTGGCCAAAGAAGCAAAGCGATTGGTGCTCGTGTCGGAGGCCCAGCAGATGTTCGCGGCGGGCACATTGGATGGTGGCCCAGCACTGGTGCAAAAGACAGCCGCAATGCTGGCAGCCGACCCGAACGATCCACAGTCGGCGGGCCTAGCCATGCAACTGGCCAGCGCGTTGGAACAGATGCCTGGCGGCGAACCCCTCGCACAGGCCGCCTACAAGGCTTTTGGACCGATTCTGGCCACGAGTACCAACGAGCGTGTGCGTGCGATGGGCGATAGCTTTGCCGGCACGCTGCGACGACTGTCGCTGCCGGGCCACCCGATGGAAATTACTGGCACCCTCTTAAATGGCAAGCCTTTTGACCAGAAGTCGCTGGCCGGCAAAGTGGTGCTGGTTGACTTCTGGGCCACGTGGTGCGGTCCGTGCGTAGCCGAGATTCCAAACGTGCTTGAGCAGTATGAAAAATACCACGACAAAGGGTTTGAGGTCATCGGTATCAGTCTCGATCAAGACCGTCAAGCACTCGAGAAGTTCGTCGCTGAACAGAAAGTCCCTTGGCCGATCCTCTTTGAAAAGCCGGAGGGAGATGGCTGGCAGCACCCTCTGTCGACGTTCTACGGTATTAGCGGCATCCCAACCGTGATCCTGATTGGTCGGGACGGCAATGTGATCACGCTCAATGCCCGAGGCGAAAAACTGGGCCAGCAACTTGAGCTCTTGTTTCAAAAGGCGGGTTGACGCAGTGTCGCCGGGTATTTCGAAACGGGCTGCGGCGTTCGATTCCTCTGGGATCCGCAAGGTCTTCGACCTTGCGGCCACGCTCAAAGACCCGATCAACCTGGCGATCGGCCAGCCCGACTTCGCAATGCCTCGAGGGGCCCAAGAGGCTGCGAAAGCGGCCATTGACGCCGGCAAGAACGGCTACACGCCCACGCAGGGAATTGCACCCCTGAGAGATCGGCTGCAGGAGCAGGTGCGCCGCGAACTTGGCCAGCCTGACAGAAAGCTCTGCGTGACCAGCGGTTCCAGCGGGGCACTGGTGCTCGCGCTGATGTCGCTCATCGATCCGGGCGATGAAGTGATTATCTTCGAGCCAGCATTTTTAATGTACCGGCCGCTGGTTGAGTTTCTGGGCGGTCGGTGTGTTGTAATCGACACATCTCCATCATTTTTGATCGACGTCGACGCAGTCGCCGCGGCTCTCACTCCCGCCTGTCGTGCGATCCTGCTCAACACGCCGGCCAACCCCAGTGGCGTGGTGGCCTCTGCAGAAACGGTGCGAGCTTTGGCCCGATTGGCCGAACAGCGTGGAGTGACGCTCGTCAGCGATGAGCTCTATCGCTCGTATTGCTACGACGCACCATTTGCCTCCCCTGCTCAGTACAGCGATGCGGTGGTCGTGATCGATGGCTTTTCCAAGTCGCATGCCATGACGGGCTGGCGCGTGGGGTGGGTGCACGGCCCTGCAGCGATTGTGGACGCCTGCACGACACTGCAGCAATACACATTCGTTTGCGCGCCACACGTGGGCCAGTGGGCGGCGTTGGCCGCGATCGACTGCCCGATGGACGTGCCTTTGGCCGAATGTAAACGCAAGCGGGATCGACTGATGGCAGGCCTACGAGATCACTACTCCTTCGTACAGCCCGGCGGTGCGTTCTATCTTTACCCAAAAGCCCCCGGCGGGTCAGGCCGCAGCTTTGCTGCGAGGGCCGTGGAAGAAGAGCAACTCCTGATTGTGCCAGGCACTGTATTCGGACAGGCCGATACCCATTTTCGGATTGCGTACACCGTCGACGAAACGATGCTCGACCGGGGCATTCTGGCGCTGCAGCGGCTGGCTGCTCAAGAACGCTCGTCGTGTTGAGTTGCTAGGGTTGTGATATCAGGCGCTTTTGGTTCGCGGTTCCCGACGCACAGCCACCGGTTCTGTTCCAGCAACGTTTCGCTCGTTGATGACATAGCTACTGCCGGCATTGTCTGGGAGATCAAACATCACGTCGAGCATCACGTCTTCTATGATTGACCGGAGGCCGCGGGCCCCTGTTTCCTTTCCCATCGCCCGCCGAGCGATCGCGGAGAGCGCCTCTTCGGTGAATTCGAGTTGGCAGTTCTCCATCCCGAACAGTTTTTGATACTGCTTCACAAGCGCATTCTTTGGGTCTTGCAGCACCCTCACTAACGCGTTTTCGTCCAATGGCTTGAGCGACGAGATCACGGGCAATCGGCCGACCAATTCTGGAATCAGGCCAAACTCCAGGATGTCATCTGAATCGACCTGCGGTAGGAGTTCCGCCAAGTCGGCATCGCCCTTGTAACCGCTGGGCTGCCCAAAACCGATCGTGCGTTTGCCGAGTCGTCGGGCGATGATCTTGTCGATGCCCACGAACGTGCCGCCGCAGATGAACAGGATGTTCGACGTATCGATTTGCACGTACTGTTGCTCGGGATGTTTCCGGCCGCCCTGCGGCGGAACATTGGCCACAGTGCCCTCGAGCATTTTCAAGAGCGCCTGCTGGACGCCCTCGCCAGAAACGTCGCGAGTGATCGAGACGTTTTGGCTCGTCTTGCCAATTTTGTCGATTTCGTCGATGTAGAGCACGCCTCGCTGGGCCGCTTCGATGTCGAAGTCGGCGGCGTTAAGGAGCTTCAGAAGCAGGTTTTCCACGTCTTCGCCGACATAGCCTGCCTCGGTG
>CAIRDU010000094.1 GCA_903877395.1 uncultured Planctomycetaceae bacterium | reverse complement strand
CGTACACAACGCAGCAGTCTGTTTTGAGTAACCCAACGACGTTTGTGGGTGGCCTACCGGGACGGGCTATCCTCTCCCAGCAGTGTCGTGACTCACGGAATCAGCGTTCGGAAAACGGATGCGGGGGGGAGGTGTCATCGCTTGCGGTTCCACTGCGTGCCGCTTGGCTGCCAGGCGGGCACCTGTCGTTGCAACGTAAGTCTGATCCTCTCGGCTTAATCTTGTCAGCGGCACAGTCGAGTAACTGCCCGATTGTTTCAGGATGCGAATCCGATCTGTATGCAACTCGATCAGGATACCAACCGTTTCGTGTGTGCCGGTGTTATCAATCCATCGACGCATCGGTTCGCCCGGAGCCTTGAGCATACCGGCGAAGGGATCATCGTCCTTCGGTTCAGCAGGTGTCTCTTCGGCGGGTTCCTCCTTCGGCAGTTCAGCCTCTTCGGCGGTCGCCTCTTCGGTTTCAGGCTCAACGCTTCCAAGCTCAGGCGTTTCCTCGGTCTCATCGACGGCTGTCTCAGTATCCGCACTCCCAGCGGCACTGTCTTGAACGGATCCAGGAACCGCCTCTTCGAGAGCGTCTGCAGGCAGTTCCTCAGGAGCGTCAGCGGTGGCTCCTAGGCGTGAGACTGTGGGATCAGATTCTTCGCGAAACAGATCTTCGGAAGCGTCTGCCGGAGCCCGCAACGGTGGCTCTGCTCGGACTGCGACCGGAGTCGCTTGCGATTCTGTGGCCGCACTGGTCTGGTTCGCTTCGTCGTCGTCGTCTGCATCGAATAGATTTTCCTCGACTGGTGCCGCAGGAGGTGCCACGACTGGTTGTGCTACCGGCCGCTCCTCGACAGGCATTTCTTCTTCGGCCGGCTCTTCAACGGCCTCTGCTGCAGGCTCCTTGGTTGGCTCTGCTGCAGGTTCCTCGGTCGGCTCTGCTGCAGGCTCTTCGGTTGGCTCTGCTACTGGCTCCTCGGCCATCTCTTCGGCAAGCTCATCGGTTGGCGGGGCTCCTTTTTCAGCTGGGACGCTGGCCGGTTCGTCGGTCGGTTTCTGGGTTGGCTCTTCGACTGGTTCGGCGACTGGAGTTTCAACGGGCCGCTGTACGGGCAACTTGATCTCTGCTGGTGGCAGCGATTCGCGGGGCTCATTCTTGAGCAACTCATCGAGGGACAGATTGGCTGGCTTGGATTCTTTTTTTGGCGAGAGAAGGGCCGGCTCTTGGGCAGAGGCTGTTGAAACAGGAGGTTCGAACACAGGCATCGGCATGGGCTTCTCAGCGATCTCGCGAGGTGCCGTTACGGCCGGTGTTTTTTCGGCAGTCTCAGGGGCATGCAACACGCCATTAGATTCCACGATCGTGGCATGGGCTGAGCCGTCGGCTGGAACGCAACACTGGATCGACTCGTTGACACCAATCACTTCCGAGATCATGCCGTCAGAATGAGTACACGGGCTGTATGTGATCGGCTCGCAGCGATGCACAGATCGCAGTTGCTGGCAGTGTTTTGGCCGGCAGGCGCGAGGTCGGCTTCGGCTCCGCAGAAACCGGCACGCTGAGGCCGAGTCGACTGAGAGAAGAAGAGCCAACAGTCCGACCATCAAGACATGCATCCAGCGTCGCACGAGTCACCTCGAAGAAAAGATATAGAAAAGAAGAGTCCGGAGTTCCGCGATACAGACCTGAGTTACACCCTACGTCACAAATCACCCGTTATGCTAATTCCACGCGGCCGGTCCGGCAAACGCGGGCAGTCGGAGGCAGGAATACCGGGAGAACCGTTCAAACCAGCAGAAGCGGCCTGGGTCGCCAGCGAGGAAATAAGAACATCCCGCATGAGAAATGTATCTGGACGAAGGCCAAAAAGTGAAGGCCGTGGCAGCTTGGGACTGCCACGGCCTTCCGGTGAATCGAACCTGTAGTCCGCCTGCGAACGGGGTAGATGACTGCGAGACTGATGCGGATCGGGCACGAGACGAGCACGTGCTTTTCAGTGGATCCGGATCAACGCAATGGGTTTGGCACCTCCGACGGGTCGCGGAAACAGGAATCGAATTTTGTTGAATTCGTTGAAAGTGGATTCGGCCAGTTGAGCCACGTGCCTTCAGTCGATGCTTTGAGAGATGGCGTAATCGGCCCAATCGGTAGGGTCGTCCGTGCCTCGCAACTACGCACTCCACGGCACCGGACCGCTTTTGTAGGATCATGCCATGCATGCCATGCGTCAACTCGCACCCACGCCCTACAACCAGATGCTCACCCACGCCGGCGCGTGGTCGCATGACTCCCAGTGGATCGTCTATGACGTACGATCTACTGCCGACGGCTCGGTTTTTAATGGACGGCGGATTGAGCGAGCCTGCCTCGCGAGCGGCCGCGTGGAGGTGCTCTATGAGTCGCAGCGAGGGGCCTGCTGTGGCGTGGCAACTCTCAGCCCAGTCGATGATCAAGTGGTGTTCATCGTGGGGCCAGAGGATCCAACGCCTGAGTGGTCGTATGGTCCAGCTCACCGGCAGGCCGCTGTGGTGCGGATGTCCCAACCTGGGGTGATTGAAAACCTCGATGCCCGTAATCTAGACCCCCCGTTTACGCCCGGCAGTCTGCGCGGCGGCAGTCACCTGCATCTTTTTTCCGGCGACGGGCGGCTGGTGAGCTTTACCTACGAGGATGCCATTCTGGGGTCGCCGCTGGAAGTCTTGGAATCAGACGCTCCACCAGCAGCCAACGCGGCCGAGAAAAATTTGCGAGGCGTGGGTGTGAGCGTGTGTGGGCGCGCAGTCACGGTGCCAAAGACACACCCTCGCAACCACGATGGTACGGCGTTCACCGTGCTTGTAACGCGGCTTGTGGATGCCCCGCGGCCTGGAAGTGACGAGATCTCGCAAGCGTCTGAGGAGGCTTGGGTGGGGGATGCTGGCTCGACGCCACAGGGTTTTCGGCGGAGGTATGCCCTGGCGTTTCAGGGACAGGTTGTCGCTAACGACGGCGAAACGATACGCGAGGCGTTTCTGGTCGAACTGCCCGAGAACCCGATCGATCTCGAGACAGTGCCTCACTTTGGAGAGCCAAACCGCAGCCAGTCAGACAGCGGTAGACAAACGCCCCAAATCGACTGCATTCAAGGCACGCTCACGCACCGCCCTGCCCCGCCGCCTGGCGTGGTACAGCGTCGGCTGACGCACACAGCTCATCGACGGTTTCCTGGAATTCAGGGGCCACGGCATTGGCTTCGCTCAAGCCCTGACGGGAGTCGCATAGCCATGCTTCTGAGGGACGATGCCGGAAGAGTGCAACTCTTCACGGTCAGTCCGGCCGGAGGCGATGTATGCCAGGTATCGCGTGATCCGTGGGATGTGACCAGTGCCTTTACGTGGACCCCAGACGGGAGCCGCATTGCGTACGTTGCTGACGGCAGTGTCTTTACCGTTGCTGTGGCAACGGGTCAAAGCAAACGACTCACGCCCCGCGTGGCCGATGGCACATCGCCCCGTGGGGAGGCGTGCGTTGTCTCACCCAACGGACGGCACATTGCGTTCATGCGAAGGCATGTGCACAACCAAATTTTTGTAGTGGACATCGCATGCGATTGAGAATCGCATGCCAAATCCTTTCACGACCGAAAAGCGTCGCGGGCGACTTTTTTGACGGACGGATTGTTAGGAGCACCCCATACTGTTGCCGCAGTTGTGGCAGAGGTAGCAGTTGCCGTTGCGAACCGTGATCGCCCCGCAGTTGTCGCACGCAGGGGCATCGATTTGAAACTTTGCAAACTGGCTCTGTCGGTCGGCTGGGCTGGCGTTTGGATCCATCTGCATCTTGAGGCCGGCACGCTCCAAAAGCGCGGCGGTCGCATTGCGAGCCACCGCCTTACTGGCTGATGCCGAACCATTGGTGGCTGTGTTTTTTACGCCACCTGCCGCGACAGAATTCCCGGTCACTTTGGATGGGTGTTTGCCACGATTGGAGGACGTTCCCTGTCCATCTGCCAGCCCGCTCGCCGTCGTGGCGGCGGGCTTGCGCTCTGTTTCCGTATCATCCCCCGTGGCGGCCTCCTCGCCGCCACCATGTCCGTCAGTATGACTGCCGCCGGGCCG
>CAIRDU010000093.1 GCA_903877395.1 uncultured Planctomycetaceae bacterium | reverse complement strand
CAATTGCCTCGACAATCCCGCGCCGCACATCCTCATCTGGTGGCAGCATGCGGGCCACGATGCCGCCGCGCAAACGCGTTAAAAGGTCGGGACCCAATTCGGTCAGCGCCTCGATTTCTCGGTCGCAGGCAAACACCATCTGGCGGCCCTGTCGATGCAACGCATCGACAGTGTGCTGCAGTTCCATGATCGTCGCCCGTTTTCCGATAAAAAACTGCAGGTCATCGATCAACAGCACCTCGGCGCTGCGGCAGGTGCGGCGAAAGCCTGGCAGTCCGCTGCCATGCAAGGCCTGCAAAAAGCTCGTGGTGAATTGTTCGGCCGAAAGAAAGAGCGTGCCCATGCCCGGATGCTGCTCCCGAGCACGTGTGCAGATGCCTTCCAAGAGATGTGTTTTGCCAACGCCGCTGGGGCCATGGAGCACCAACGGCGACATTTCTCCAGGCCGGCTGCCAGCTAGGTCGACTGCCGCAAATGCCATGCGGTTGCTCGGACCGACAACGAATTCCTCTAGGCGTGGAGAGATGCGTTTGGCAATGACACTGCCAAGCGATCGCCCCTCTGTATGGCCGTCGGCTGGACCGCGAGAAGATTTTTTGTGAGCACTTACAACCGTCGTTGTCACAACGGCATTCTTGTCCACGGTGACAACAGTCATAGGGGTGACCGATGGTGCTGGGCCCAACGCGAAACTGGCCTGGGTGTGCCCCTGTGCTGGCAGGGTATGTCCCTGTGCTGGCAGGGCCGTGCCTCCAAGCGGCGAGGTCTCCTCTGCATGCCCGGGCTCGGAATCGGCTACCGCCTGCCAGACCACACGAGCCGTTTTCCCGCACACCTCGTGAGCTGCCGCTTCTAGGTCTTTCTGAAACGTCTTGCGCAGGACACCGTGCGAAAAACCGCTGCCAATCGTGATAGTGACGCACATCGTCGTCATGCTGTCGGTGTTTTGCTGGACAACAGCCACGTGGACTGCGTCGCCAAACCAGACGGCATACCGCTGAGTACCGATGCGGCGGCTCAAAACAGCGCACACACGACGAGAAAGCTCATCGCTTTCGACACCGAGAACGGCCGAATGTTCGGCCGTGTCGCTCGCCATGGTTCGTCCCTGCACCATGTACCCGCTCGTTCCCGTGAGGTTAACCGCATCCATCCGTAGAGAAATCTTCCCGCCGTGCTTGAGGCGCGAGTATAGGGATGCCAGCAGTGCTGTCAAACGATGCCAATAGAGCGTGGACGACAGTGACATCTGGGCTGCACGTAAGTCAAAAAATGGCTCCACAAAAATTGCATGCCATACAAGTGCTGCACAAAAACATCGCCTAACACGCATAAAATAGAAAAAATGTTCAGAAAAAAGTTTTTCCAAGGGCCGCGCAAAAAATGGATCAAAGGCCTATACTCTGGGCCACGCCATGCTGCGGTACGTACGCTGTTGCTGGCTGCATGCCTGATGATATGGTCTGGTTCTGTTTTTGTGTGCACCGCCCTTTTTTGAGAGCCTGCCGTTATGCTTCAGCCACGCTTTCGGCACGCCATTCTCATGCTTCTCATGATTCTCATGGCGGCGATGCTGACCGGTGCAGGAGATTGCTGGACTCAAACGCACCACGCGAGCTTGGCCGTTGCCGCAGATGTTGCCGCAGATGAAAATGCGGCCGACGAGACAGCCTCACCGGCGCCATTGCCCGTGTTTCAACTGGGTGAGATCTCGATCGGCGAACCGCTCCAGCTGCCAACGGCGCCTGATTTGCAAGCCGCAGACAGTGTTCTCACAAAAACTTCTCCCAAGAGTCCCCCTGCCGTTCCTGCCACTCGTTCCGCTCCCGCTGTTCGAAGCGGACCTCCTTCCGGAGCCAGCGGCTGGCTGGGCATGTCTGTGGACGACTCGATCACGACCGGCC
The DNA here is from genome assembly GCA_903877395.1 of uncultured Planctomycetaceae bacterium. GTDB lineage: Bacteria > Planctomycetota > Planctomycetia > Pirellulales > UBA1268 > BAIKAL-G1-2R. The sequence continues at coordinate 6,206 of CAIRDU010000093.1, read as the reverse complement.
GACTGGTGATCGTGGAAGTTGCAGAGGATAGTCCGGCTTTGCGAGCGGGAATCAAGCCACAGGATTTTCTGCTGGCAATTGATGGCACAGCCCTGCAGAATTCTGATCAACTCGCCGCGGCTTTGGCGGCGATTGTGCCTGGGAACGAGGTCAAAGTGGCTGTCGGAAGAGCCGATCGTATCGATGAGTATGCGATGACGGCTACCACCCGGCCGTCCCAGGCGATCGCACGCGAGTGGCAGGCCGCCGCCAATCCATCCAAGCCAGATTTCGCTCAGCCGACTTTACCACCCGTCTCGCCGCCAGCCGTCTCTTTTGAACAGAATCGACTCGCACCACAAACGATTGCTCCGAAGAGTATGCCCACTGCGGCGCCCGCCCCATCCCTTCTGAGTTCGAGTGGCCTGCCGAACGGAGGTGGTCCGAAGGGACGCACGGCTTTGGGAGTCCGCACGCTGCCAATTGACACGATCGTGCAGGCTCGGTTTCATCTTTCCGAGCCAGCAGGAGCACTCATCATTGGCGTCGTGCACGATCTGCCAGCCTCGAAGGCGGGTATTCCTCCAGGCAGTGTCATCGTTGCCTTGGATCATCAGCCTGTGCGATCACCCAACGAACTCACTCGTCTTGTCACCAGAAGCCCGATCAACAAGCCAGTCACGCTTGAGTATGTGTTGCCTGGCGGCGAGGCCAGGCAGGCCGAGGTATCGCTCCAACCCTTGGAAATCCCTCTGGAACGCGCACTGGCTGGGCCAGATCCAATCGCTGCTCAACTGCCCAATGCGGTTCCGCCCGATTTTCAACAGCGATGATCCGGTGATATCCGGCTATGACTCGAAGCCTGTGGCATTCTTTTGACATCTGGTAGGTCAGGCTGCTGGGCATTCGTGGCTGCCAACCTGCGACAACAACCCCAGCCGAACGAGTTCGGCATCCAGGGGCACTCCTCGAGGGGCTGGAAGTTGGGCAGCCCAGTTGGCAACCCGCGATGGCTCCCTGCGAACTTTTCGCTCGCCCGCCCGCCGGACTCCCGAGCAGGCCCATCTTTCAGCCTCATCCGAAAGATGCACTAGTATTTTTTCCACGCCGGCCCGATGCCACTCCAGCCCCTCTCGATCTACATCGGGTGGAATGCTGATGGCACGACTGATGATGCCGCGGGCCCGCGACCACGGTTGCGGAATCGCGAATTGATCCCACGTCGTCAGCCGCCATGGTTTGGCGTACCCAATGCCAAATGCCACCAACGGAATCTTGAGCGTGCTGGCAAGAAAAACGCAGCCCGCTGCGAGCCTACGTCTAGGGCCTCGTGGCCCGTCGGGAGTGATCGTCAGATTTTCCTCTTGAGCGCGTTTGGCCAACTCTCGCAGGGCTGTCGATCCGCCGTTGAACGTGCTGCCCCGCACCACGCCAAAGCCCATCATGCGAGCCACGCGGTCGAGGAGATTGGCATCCTGATGCCGCGACAGCAGCATTGAAATATTGGAGTGCCCGCGGAGAAACAGCGGCATGAGAATATTTTCGTGCCAGAAAACATAAATTTTTGCCCCGCGATACTCTGGATGAACCGGGTCGACGGTGGGATCGGCAAAATCTGCCCTAGAGTCGAGCGTGCTCATCCATTGCCGAATGCAGGCCGTGGAGGTAAGCGACCATGCCCCGATGGCAAACGGTGAGGTCAGTTTCACAAACAGATTCCCTTCCTAGCTATATTCATAAGCGGGGTCAGCCTACGCACGATGTTTCCGCAAAAACTGTTCCCGTAAAAACTTCCTGTGCGGGGCCAGTCATGAAGAGATGCCCATCAGCGGCCCACTCCAGTTCGAGCGATCCTCCCGGCACTTCCGCAATGATTCGCCGCTCGGTACGACCGCTCAGCACGCCAGCCACGCACACCGCCGAAGCTCCTGTGCCGCAAGCCTGCGTGATGCCGCTGCCCCGCTCCCACGTTCGCATACGCACCGCCTGGGGTGAGAGAACCTGCACGAAGTGCACATTCACCCGCCGAGGAAACATCGGGTGCTGCTCGATGCGTGGGCCAACTGTCTCCAGCGGCACTTTTGCCACATCGCTGCAATAGAAAATCACATGCGGATTGCCCATCGATACACATGTCATGCGTGGGTCGAGGCCAGCGTCCCCCCACCACGCCTCGGCATCGCGGAGGGCCTCGCACGGGGCGTCGACGATCGCCGATTCGCTCCCTGTGGCATGCGTGAAAACAACAGGGATATCCGCAGCGGCAAGAAAGGGCGAGCCCATGTCAACTCGCACAAGTGAGCTACGAACTCCGGTGCGATGCACCTCCAGAGAGAGAACACCTCGCCCAGTTTCGATCGTGACACCACCCTCGGGAGCGTGGCCGCGGGCCACCACGAGGTGGGCGACACATCGCACGCCATTGCCACACATCTCCGACTCGCTGCCATCGATATTGAACATCTGCATCCGGGCCGCAGCATGCGCCGAGGGCAGCACAAGCACCAGCCCATCTCCGCCAACACCGCAGTGCCGGTCGGCGATCCAGACGGCAAGCCCAGCGGGGTCTGGTGGCACCGGCTCATCGAAGCAGTCGATGTAGACGTAGTCGTTGCCGGCCCCGTGCATCTTGACGAAGTTTGTAGCCAAATTATTCATGCTTGATTTCATTTTTTCGGTCGCATGCGTGCGATTTTTTCAGAGGTGCTTGGTACGGCAGTATGTCAAAACTTGTGGGGTCGTGCCTGCCCTTCTTCCGTTGATACACACGGCCAGCATCCTGCTCGCATTATTGGTTATCCCGTAGAGTTTCTCGCCTTGCATTCGTACTACCCCGCAACCCCTCAGGGGATCGTCGCTGCGACTGGAGTTGCTGAATCGCCGCAGAGAGCGTTGGAAAAGCTTCGCTGGTGATCTCCGGCTGAGAGAGCGTGCCATCGACATGAATCAACATGAACTGCCCGCTGGCGCCACCAAGCACGCGTTTTATTACGGGCAACTGCGTTTCGGAATCGCCCATAATGGAACGGAATGTCATCCGCATGTTGGTATCAAAGTCGATCTCTCCGTTGCCAACGAGGCTGATCGCATCGCCTGCAAGTTCGATATTATCGAGGTAAGCATGCGGCCCTTCAATCCGAAAATCAACGAGGCTCGAACTAAATGCCTTTCGGTCGGGCGCTTTGACGCGAAGAACTTTGAGCAACGCCACCACGACAGGCAGTTCGTAGAGGTCGGCCTCTCGCAATCGCATTTGTCCGCGTCCAACGAGCGAGTGCGTGCCGGCGCGCGAACCGCTCATCTCGATCACACCAAAAGCCTTGCCTTTTGAACGATGCCCTCCGCCCTGCACGGCGCGGCTGGAATCCATAGCCAATCGCTCTAGATCGGCATTTTCTATCTCGGCTCTCAACGCAAATATGCCCGTCTCTCCGGACGTCGCGCTGCCGTCGACGTAAATCGAACCGCCAGCCACTCGGGCGGAGAGTCGGCGGGGCCTTTCTTGCCCGGGGACCACCGCTGTTGTGCCAAACCGAACACCATCGGCATCCATTACCAGTGGCCCCTGCAGCGCCGTCACCTGTACGCCTTTCCAGAGAGCGCTGTCGATCGCCAATTCGCCGGACGAATTCCATGTGCGGCCGTCGCTCTGCCCCTTTAAATGGACTCCGCCGTGGACGTGCTCCAGCGACACGCCCACATCCAAGGCTCCTTGCTCCATGTCCAGATGCATATCCCATGCAGCAGCGGGCGGCCCGAGCGTGGGTTCCACACTCGGTGCGGCAGGTGTGGTGGGAGTGTCAATGGTCGCAACAGTGGCCTGAGCGGCAGTCGTCGAGTAGATATCGAGTGATCCTGCCAAGGAAAGCAGTCCTCGAGGGTGAACTGCGGCGATCGCACGCTGCAGACCATCAGGCATGGCCTGCACCACTTCGTGATCGGCGCGGAAGCGATCGGCCGAGAGTTGTTCGAATGAAACGTGCCAGCCGCCATCGGGGGTAAAACGACAGGTGCCCTCGGTGGCGACGGTTGTGCGGGCATGCACGCCACGTACCCCGCCAAATCGCAGCAAGCCATCCCGCCATACCAACCGCCCCTGCAACTGTTCGAGGCGGTAGGGAAACCACGCGGGTTCAATTGAAACAGTTTCTGCCTGCGGTGTGGCTTCCAGTTCCACGTCGGTACGGCGCGTCTTGACTTGATGTCGCACGGTTGCGGAAAAGTCGATGTTGCCTCGTGGATCAATATCGTTCCAAATGCGTCTCATCCCTCTGGGCAAGGCGTCTCGCAACTCCCGCTCCAGCACAACGCCAGCGCCGGTCAGATGCAACGTGAGTTCGCCGTCATCGTCCGCCTTTGGCACAAGCGTGCCTGAACAACGCACGATGCCTGTGTCGTTGGATGCAACGATATCTTTGATCGTCCACAGTCCGCGATCCATGCGAATACTGCCCGACACATGAGAGAGTGGGTACGGGAAGCCCGTATAACACATGTTGCACTGCACCAGGCCGATGCTCAGCGAGTTGGTATATCCTCCCGGCATCTGAGGCGAGCGGTCGTGACGGAACACAAAGTCGAATGTTCCTGCGCCGTGCAAGGCGCGCACGATATTGGCGCTGCGAGGTGGCATGGCAGCCAGCAGGCTGTCGTCGATGCGCATGCCGTCGCCTCGCACCTCCACAAATCCAGTGGCGTCGGCGGCAAGCGTGCCGTGTGACGCTGCGAGCAACGACCCTCGCACGGTTACGGGATGGCCGCCGGCTTGGCCGGTGAGGTGAATAGAAAGAGCGGGGCCGTCCAGCACCACCGTGCCCACAGTGCGGTCGATTCGATACGGAAAACGGTAGTGGGTCAGCGAGGCATTGCGACAGCGGACAGACACTTTTGGATTGATCTGGCCATTGCGTCGGACAAGCTGCGCCCGCAGATCGACTTCCCCCGCAGGCAGCAACTTGCGCCACTGGGAGGCAAGTGGCTCCGGCAGAAAGCCTTCCCACTGGCGGCTTACGATCAATCGCTCGGCCTCCACCAAGAGATCAAAATCCGCATTGCTTTGCCAACTGGCCAGCCGGCCGGATCCACGCAGGAGCGTGGATCCGGAGTGTGCTTCTAGATTCTCGAACTGCACGCCGTCGCGATCGGCGTGAAAAGCCATCGACAGATCGCTCATCGCAAACGGGATCGACTTGTGCTCGAATCGCCCCGACTCAAGCCGGCCGGATGCCGACGCAAGAATCGTTTCGAGGCTGTGCAGCGACCCCGATGACTGCCAGGCCAAGTCGACGTGGCCTCGCAATCCCGCCAGCCAGTCTTGCACCCGCTCTCCAGCAATGCGCTGGTGCACGACGGGGAGCATTGCCAAGAGTCGCGGCGAGATATCGAGAGATTCAACGTTCCCTTGCAATTCAAACGCTCCGCTTGAGGCTGCAATCTTGCCCTGAAAGTTGGCGCGGCCAAAAAGATCGCCCACCACACTGCCACGGAATGATGCCCACCCGAGGCCCGTTGGGTCGTTGGCCACTGGCTGGATATCGCATCCCACTTGTCTCAAGGTCGTGCGAGATTGCTGGCATGTGTCATCGACAAGCAGCGTTGCATCCTCGATCGACACCGGCATGAGCGTTTCAGGCGAACGCTCGCGCCAGAGTTTTGCAACGTTCCACGTACCGTCTGTATGCCGCACGGCATGGACTACTGGACGGCGCAGTCGCACTGATGTGATGCGTGGCGTGCCGGCGGCCAGTTCGCTGAGATGCGTGGTGCAGCCCAATCTGATTTCGTCGACCCAAAGAATCTGACGCCACTGCTGGGGCATGTTGGAATCGATCAGCGACACACCTCGCACGACGATCCCCTCCCCCTCTACCAAGCTGGCCCCTTGCACCTGCACAGTCAGAGTGGGAAATTCCTGCGACAGCCTCGCTTCCACACGGATTCGCAATTCTTCCCCGATGCGGCTTGAGCCAATCGCACATGCCGCCACAACGCCGGCCACCGTAACGGGTACGGCCCAGCGCACGAGCATCCAGAGTGTGTCAGCCAAACTGTTCACGGGTGACGCATAACCAAAGAGCCGACGCGAGAACGCCGACGGATTAAGGCAAACGGATAAAAGATAAAACTAGACGGGGCGGGACAGTACGCCCTGGAATGGGGAAGGGTCAAGGTGCAGCCCTTGCCTCCACGCTTGCCGGAAACCTGCCATTCCCGCAGACTACCTGGCT
>CAIRDU010000092.1 GCA_903877395.1 uncultured Planctomycetaceae bacterium | reverse complement strand
GGCAGGCGCGCCTCCGAAAGCGGTCAGCGACACGTTCACCGTCGTAGATTTTTACGAGAGCAAGATGAGCGAGTACGACTCCAACTTTGTCTTCGTGCCGATCGCCGCTCTCCAACGTATGCGAGGCATGATCGATCCGCAGACTGGCATTCCAAGTGTCAACTCGATCCAAATTAAACTCAAGCCTGGCACCGACCTCGACACGCTTCGCAACCAACTGCGCAAGGCATTTCCAGCAGACATGTATGCGATCTCAACGTGGCGAGACAAGCAGGGGCCGCTTTTAATGGCCGTTGATATGGAAATGGCCGTTCTCAATATTCTGCTCTTTATGATCATCGCTGTCGCAGGCTTTGGAATTCTTGCCATTTTCTTCATGATCGTGGTCGAAAAAACACGCGACATCGGCATCCTCAAATCACTCGGTGCCAGTTCGTCCGGCGTGGCCGGTATCTTTCTGGGCTATGGCCTCTTTCTTGGAATGGTGGGCGCGGGAGCAGGCCTAGCGCTCGGGCTAACAATTACATGGAACATCAACACCATCCGCACGGCTGTGGAGTGGGGCACCGGCCAACGCGTTTTTGATCCTTCCATTTATTACTTCTTCAAAATCCCAACGCTCGTGAAGCCGTTCACTCTCACCTGGATTATCGCCGGAGCAGTCGCCATTGCTGTTGCCTCCAGCGTACTGCCGGCTTTGCGGGCGGCGCGACTGCGTCCAGTGGAGGCACTGCGTCATGAGTGATGCCGATCTCCGTTCGCCCCTCATGTGTGTGCGTAACGTGCGCAAATCGTATCGCTCCGGCGGCGGCATGTTGGAGGTGCTGCGTGGCGTTGATCTTGACCTCGAGCCAGGGGCTTTTGTCGCAGTCATCGGTCAGAGCGGTTGCGGCAAAAGCACGCTCCTGCCCTGATGGGCCTGCTCGACACGCCCGACTCCGGTGAGGTGCATTTGGACGGCACTCGTATCGACAACTTACCTGCCACCCGCCGCGACCGTCTTCGCAACACGGCCATTGGAATGGTGTTTCAGTCGTACCACCTCCTGCCCGAGTTCGACAGCCTCGAAAATGTACTCGCACCGCTTTTGGTACGGCACGGCGTGGTCGAGTGGCTACGGGTGCGAAGCGAGGCGAAACAGCGGGCCTGTGCACTGCTTGAACGCTTCGGACTGGGTGGCCGACTGCACCACAAGCCCCGGCAACTCTCCGGGGGTGAGATGCAACGGGTGGCGATTGCACGGGCGTTGATGGCGCGGCCAAGGGTATTGCTGGCCGATGAACCCACAGGAAATCTCGACGAAGCCAGCGGCACAGGGATTCTTGACACGCTCTGCGAGTTGAACCGGCGCGACGGGCTTTCTATAGTGCTCGTGACGCATGATGCCGCGATTGCGCGGCGGGCCGACAGAATTGTGCGGCTGGTTGCGGGCCACGTTGAAACTGTCTGATCTGAACACAACGATGCCGATTGACACCACTACGAAAGGGTTTTCGCCATGCCTCGCATCGTGTTTATGAACGACACACTCGTGCCGGAGAACGAGGCTCGCGTGAGCGTGTTCGACCACGGCCTCCTCTATGGCGACGGCGTGTTTGAGGGCTTGCGGAGCTACTCCGGCCGCGTCTTCCGACTCGACGCCCACATCGATCGACTCTGGGCGAGCGCTCGTTCCATCTGTCTGGAGATTCCGCTGTCACAACAAACAGTTGCCAAAGCCGTCGTTGACACGCTCGCCGCAAACGCGCTGAGCGATGGCTATGTCCGGCTGGTGGTGACCCGCGGCGCAGGCAGCCTCGGCCTCGACCCCAACCGTACAAAAGATCCGCAAGTAATCGTGATCGCCGACACCATCAGTCTTTACCCTCGCGAATACTACGAGAAAGGGCTGCGCATCGTGACTGCCGCAACGCAGCGCACGCATTCGGCCGCACTGAGCCCGCGCATTAAGTCGCTCAATTATCTCAACAACATCATGGCCAAACTCGAGGGACTGCAAGCAGGCTGCGTTGAAGCCCTGATGCTCAACCACAAGGGTGAAGTGGCCGAGTGCACCGGGGACAATATCTTCGTCGTGCGTGCAGGCACACTGCTCACACCCCCGCCAGATGCAGGCATTCTTGAGGGCATCACTCGGGGGGCCGTGATGGAATTGGCCCATGCAGCCGGCATCGACTGCCGCGAATCAACGCTCACGCGGCACGATCTCTATACGGGCGAGGAATGTTTTCTCACTGGTACCGCTGCCGAGGTGATCCCAGTAGTTGAAATCGATGGGCGAATGATTGGGGGCGGCACTCCCGGTGCCATCACCGCCCGACTGACTGCTGATTTTCACAAGCTTGTTCGGCAGTAAGCTGGAACACAAACACATCGCACGCGTTTTTTGGCGCACCACAAACGCTTCATCAATCGTGATCGAACAGAATGCAAGCAAACGCTCTTGTGTGTTGGCGATGAGCTTGATGCGTATCTCTGTGATGTCCACTGCGTTCCCCTTCCCTTCTTTTCTCCGACCCACTCACGATGTCACTGCAAACCTCCCCAGGCCAACGGCAACTGACGCTCCACACTTCCTACGGCATCTCGCTTGACATCTTGAAACTCTGCCGGGTGCAGATCCGCACCGACCACACCCCAGGCCATCCAGCAGCCTCCAATCGCGAGGCGATGCCGCGTGCCTCTGTGACAGTCCTCGCAATCGTAAAACACGCGCTGCCGCTGCCGGTGAGCATCGGCCGCACGGCGCCGGCATTGGCCATGGCAGCGAGCAATCGCACCACCTCCGGACAGAGTTGCCGGGCAGGGGATTCAAGCGCGTTGTGCATGCGAGCCTGCGCCTGTCGAAGATTCCCTTGCGTCAAAGACGCGGCCAACGCCTGAGCCTCACCGCGGCGAGAAGCCTCGGGAGTGCAGTGGGCGTAGACGGCGGCAGTCGAAAGGCCGACCGTTGGGGAAACGATCACAACCCACAAGGGTGGAATACCGTGCACGCTTTGGATCGTTTCGCCACGGCCAAGAGCCACCGCCGGCCCTCCCGCAAAAAACCATGGGATATCGCTGCCGATTCGGGCCCCGATCGCCGCGAGTTTCGACTGTGGCCAATGCAGCCCCCACGCGCGAGAGGCTGCCATCAAGAGTGTCGCGGCATCGCTCGATCCACCGCCAAGGCCAGCGCCCGATGGAATTTCCTTCACCAATTCGATTGCAAGGCCCTGCCTCACTCCCGCCTCTTCGGCCAACAGTCGGGCAGATCTCACAACAAGATTGGTGGCGTCTGCGGGCACGTCGCGACGCAATACAGCAGCGGCTGGCTGGCCCAGCCGTCCAGCAAACCGCACGCAAAGCTGGATCTCAGGAGTATGTGTCACTCGCACGCGCAGAGTGTCGTAGAGCGTGACTGGCACCATGAGCGATTCGATCTCATGAAATCCATCGGGGCGGCGAGCCAGTACCGCCAACGACAGGTTCAATTTCGCCGGCGCATGGGCTGTCTGGATGGCTGCAGATGGGTCAGAAAAGAGTGCGGCCATTGTATCCGTGCCTCCAGTTGGAATTGCGGTGGATCGAATCGTCATCCCGATCCCTCACTTTCCAAAACCCCTCGCGGCAACCCCCGCCGAACTCTCCTTTTCTCACGAAATCAGATCGACTCGCACCATCACCGCCAATTGGCGACAAAAGCCACCGTCAGCAGCGAGAGCACCAGTCCCACACCCACCAACACCGAGAGTAAAATCGCGATGCTGCGGCCAGCCCACAGATCGTCTCGGATCATATCCGTGCGATCCGCCTTTTCAAACGAACTGTTCCAGACCGGAAAGGCCTGTTCGTCGTAAACCCACTCGGTGCTTTGATCAAATCGTTTTTGGTTCATGTTTTCGGTTTATGACAGGCGTGGCAGGCCTGATTTTTAGGGCGATTTCGTCTGACAGTGCTGTGACGTATAGTAATCGACGTGAACCGAGGAAATCTACATCGTCGGCAGCCACCACGCCAGTGCCGTCCACCCCACACACGCTCCTCCCATGCACCACATTCTGGAACCCGGCACTTTCCTCGCTGAATGGCTGGCTCAGCAGCGGCAACCTGCGTGGCGCGCCAAAGCTATCCGCCGCTGGCTCTTTGCCCGTCGCGCGGCCTCGTTTGCCGATATGACCGACCTTCCAAAGGAGTTGCGGCCTCAACTCGAAGCGGAGCTACAGATTTGGACAACGTCGATTGCCAAACACACGACGGCTGAAGATGGCACCGAAAAGCTGCTCTTAGAATTGCACGACGGCCAGAGGATCGAGTGTGTCTTGCTGCGAGAAGGGGAGCGACGCACTGTCTGCATCAGTTCGCAAGTGGGCTGTGCGATGGGCTGCGTATTTTGTGCCAGTGGCATCGATGGTGTGGTGCGCAATCTCACCACCGGTGAGATTCTTGAGCAGTTGCTGCGACTGGCACAGTTACTGCCTGCCACAGAGCGAATCAGCCATATCGTCGTGATGGGAATGGGGGAACCGCTGGCTAACCTGGATCGCTTGCTCCCCGCGCTGGCCACCGCACAGGATCCTGAGGGGTTCGGCATCTCGCAGCGTCGCATCACTGTATCGACCGTCGGCCTGCCCAAGGGGATCGATCGACTGACCGATGAAAACCCTGGCTACCATCTGGCCGTTTCGCTGCATGCAGCCGACGACACCCTGCGCACGCAATTGGTGCCGGTGAATCAATCGACCGGTCTGGCAGAGGTGATGGAGAGCGCCGACCGTTACTGGGAGACCTCGGGGCGAAGGCTCACGTTTGAGTACGTGCTGCTCGGCGGAGTGAACGACTCGCAAGAACACGCTGCGAGCCTCGTGCGTCTGCTCGGCGGCCGCGCAGCACTTGTCAACGTAATTCCTTACAACGCGGTGGCCGGCCTCCCTTGGCGAGAGCCTTCGCAGGGTTCCCGAGAGCGATTTCTTGAGGTGCTGCGCGAGGCGGGCGTGAATGTTCAGGTACGCCGTCGCAAGGGGGCCAGAATCGATGCGGCCTGCGGGCAACTCCGACGACTGGCTGCCCAAACCTGAAAAACGGTGCGTTCTCTTCGGCTCACACCATCCAGCCCAACAGGACTACAGCCACCAACACCACACCCAGAATCCCGCCAATCCACACCATCCAGTGTACCGTGGCGTATCGGATTTCGATGGGATCTTCATGGTGGGTGGCCGCAAAAATCAGGCTGGCAAGGGCCACCAACGGCAGGCCAAACAAAAGACCGGGCACGCGATCGGCCAGAGATGCCAGCAGCGGAACGATCCCCAGAAAGAGGCTGACGGCACAGAGCATACCTGAGGGTTTCCTGATGGGTTCGAGCCAGAACGCGCGAGGTTAGAGATGGAGGGGCGGCGACGTGCCGTTGCCTTTGGGTTTTTTGCGATCCTCGTCGGTGGGCGTGCCCAGCGGCCCCGCCCAAGCGTCGTAGATCACCAGCACGTTGAGCATGCCGGCCAGCATTGTGTACAGCGTGCCAACCTCAAACCAGCGGCCCAGTTGTCGATGCCAGATCGAAAGCTGATCGCCGCGAAACTGTCGCAGGGGCGGCTTGTCAAAAAAGTCTTCCGATACAATATCTGGGTCGGCTTGCACGAGACTGTCGGCATAGGCCCGCGAAACGTACTGGCCAGATGTAAGCGGAGGTGTCATGAATCCGTTCATCCACAGAGGTTCGTGTGCAACGCCATTCAGATGCATCGACTGGATCAACGCTGGCAACGCCATAAGGCCGGCGCCTGCCTGACAGACAAAAGCCCAGCGGATTTCTTTTGGCTTCCACGATACATACACCACCTTCCCGCCGCCAAGCATGAGTCCCACCAGAAATGTGGCCAGGATTGCAGCCATAAAGAGACGGCCTTTGTGGGTGCGGCCCTGGTAGATCTGCCCCAAGCCCGGCACACACCAAGACAGGATCGCGGCCACTGCAGGATTTCGAAGGTCGATGGCCGATCCATCGTCGGGCGACACAGCCACGATGCGTGGCGCTCCCGTTTTGGGGGCAGATGTTTTTTGCGGGGGATATGGCATGCCACGAGTCTATGCGATTCTTTGTCGGCTCAGGAATGCCCATGAATGGTGCACCTGATTCCGGAGCAGAGGGCTTCGTGTTACCATAGGCGTTTGCCTCTATCACTCTTCCGAGCGGCCCCTACCATGCACCGACGCAGCTGGATTATTCTTGCGATTGCCGCATTGGCCGGCTGCTCGTCGAGCAGCAAAAAGGCCTCTTCGAAAAAATCGTCTTCCTCCAGCCGCAGAGGCAAGCCCAGGCCTGGCACTGTGGCCAGACGCATGAAGGGCCCAAAGACAATGGGCAATATGCTCATGAAAAGTTACATCGATGACCTCAAGAGCGGCCCTGTAGACAAGAAACGCACTGCGGCTGTCGAACTGGGCAACATGGGCCCCGATGCCAAGAGTGCGTTGCCAGACCTCAAGCCACTCACGAGCCATGCCGACGCCACGCTCAGCGCAGCAGCCAAGCAGGCCATTAAGTTGATTTCCAAGTAGTGCGGAGCCGTCTTTCAGCCCCACAGGCGACGGACCACGCGCACGTGTGGATTCACAGGCAATTCGTCCCGCTCATCTGGATCCATCGCCATCAAGCCTGGCGATGATCGCACTGCTGCTTCCGACGCGTCGGCTCCGCCGGAGGGCGACAACTCTCGCCACGTGCGTTCCACAGTGGCAGGATCCACCTGCGGCAATGCATCGCCCGCAGCGGCCACAAGCGAGAGGTGTGCCAGTTGGCTTACAACCCGCGGCACTCCCCCAGAAAACCTCGCGAGTGTTGCAGCGGCATCGCTCGAAAAAATATCTGCTTTGCCTCCAACCCGCTGGGTGGCCCGCGATAGAAATCCGGCTACATCTGCAGCGTCCCACGGTCCGAGTTCAATCCTCACAGCCGCTCGCTGCCGAATCGCAGCAGGCAGTCGCGAAAGCCCACTCAGTGTGGCCGTAGCCACAACAACCGTGCGGGCGTAGCGTGGCTCGGCTGCGCTGATGAGCCGGACAATCCCGTCCAGAGCATCGGACGGTGCATCATCGATATCGTCGAAGACCATTGCCGTTGTGCGCTCCATGAGCGTGTTCTCTCGCAGCCGATTCTCCAGTTTTTGCCACGGCCGCAGGGTCTCGCCACGGCTCATCGCATCCAGCGGCAATCGCCCCACGAGCATCTCGAGCCAGTCGCCGGGAGTGAGGCCGCGGAGCGAGAGCATCGCCGATTCGGCCCCCAAGCCGCCGAGCCGCCGGGCCGCCATCGCAGCCAGATGACTTTTCCCGCAGCCCTCCACGCCCACCACCAACGCAAACCGCTGCCGCTCATCCACGATCCACTCCAGTCGCGCAAGTGCCTCCTCCTGCGGAGCACCTGTGTAGAACGTGGTCGGTTCGAGGGCGGCATCGAAGGGAGCCGCTGTAAAGTTCCAGTAATTGCTTAACATACAAACTGATTCTAGCGGGATCGGCAGCCCGGGTCAGGACGAAACTTCGCGGGCGAAAGCCCCTCTTCCGATAGCCGCGAGCCAGCAACAGTAAGGAAAACACAAGCGATGAGCGAACGATTTTTTCTGGCAGAAGCCCCCAAGGATGGTCTCGCCTCGCTTCAAGGCGATGAAGCTCAGCACCTCACGCGGGTGCTCCGCGCCCACGTTGGCGACCTAGTAACGGTCTTCGATGGCAGAGGCCTACAGTGGTCGGCACGGGTGGTACAGATCGATCGCAAGAGTGTCTCGCTCGCTGTGAACGAGCCACAGCCAATGGCTTCCACCACTCCATCGCGTCTGACGCTGGCCGTCGCACTCCCGAAAGGAGACCGGCAGAAGTGGATGGTCGAAAAGCTCACCGAACTGGGCGTAGGGCGGCTCATTCCGATTGCGACCACGCGTGGGGTGGCCGAAGCCACAGCCGGCTCCAAGGCGAGGCTCGAACGGGGCGTGATCGAGGCCTGCAAACAATGTGGCCGCAACACCCTTATGGAGATTGCTACTGGCCACACGCTCGCCCAACTGCTCGACGAAATGCCGTCTGGTACCTACGGCCTGATCGCACATCCCGGCGGATCGCCACTGGATAGAACAGCGATGGCAGAAACGACCGGGGTAATCGCGATGGTCGGCCCTGAGGGCGGCTTTACCGACGACGAACTGGCCGCTGCCGAGCGGGCAGGGCTAACGCGAGTATCGCTGGGCCCGCATATCCTGCGCGTCGAAACCGCCGCAATCAGCCTCGCCGCACACTTTTCAATCTCTGCCTGCAATCCCCGCGTGGTTTGATGCTCGGCTTCCGTGTCCGCCTGAACCTCGGCAAAACAGTCACGAAGAACGAAACACTCCCGCGAATCTGCTCCATCCGCTGAACGCCGTCGATCGTGCCGATCGCGGTGCTGTTGCTCGTGGGCCTCAACACGCCAGCCGCCGCACCCCAAGGCCAGAAAGGCGCGCACCAAGTCGAGAGGGCATTGAACGAGGGGTATGAAAGGGGGATGCGCCTCGGTGCACTCACGCGAGCGTATACGACTCTCATACCCTCATGAGCCGGCCACTTCCCAGCCGCGGCGATACTCGCGGCGGAGCAATGCGTTGACGTCATCGCGGTTGCTCTGAATGGAGGCCGCATCCCAGTCAAACTTCCCCTGCACACGGTAGGCGATGTTGGCCAGCAGCACACTCTCAGCGAGTGGGCCGCTGTATTCAAAATTGCACGTGGCAGGCATGCCGCCGCGGCAGGCATCCAGCCACTCTCGATGGAATCCAGGTGACTTCGGGATCGTCTCCTTGGGCCCCCTAAAGTCGGCAAACTTCTCGGCTGGCAGGAGCGACCAACCGTCGAACCCGCAGATGAGCATCCCCTCCGTACCAATAAAAAGAGTGTTCTTGCCCTTGGCTGTGGCGGCGTCGATTCCTCGTTCCACCACGATCGGAGGCACGCCCTGATACCAGTGCACGCTCACTGCCGGTAGCGATTGGCCACTCGCCGAATTTCTGGCCGGAAAATCTAGCCGACTCGTGAGCGACTGTGGCGTTCGCTGTGGATCCGGCTGAGGCCCACTACCGACCACATGCACCGGATGCGCGAGGTCGAGGGCCCAGAACGGAATATCGAGCACATGGCAGCCCCAATTGCCAGTTTCACCCGTTCCAAACTCCCACCAGAACCGCCAGTCGTATGGTGCGAACCCTTTCGTGTAGGGCCGCTCGGCCGCAGGTCCGAGCCAGAGATCCCAGTCGAGTCCGGCGGGCACTGGCTGTGGATCACCGGGCAGTTCGGGCATGCCACGGGAGCTAGCCACCCACGAGTGAACTTCCTTGATCGTGCCGAGCAGCCCCGACTTCACGATCTCGACACCATCGCGGAGTCCCTTGAGCACATGCCGCTGCGACCCGAGTTGCGTCGCGAGGCCTTTCTTTCGGGCAGCCTCAGTCAGCCGTCGGACTTCCGCCACATCGTGAGCCAGTGGCTTCTCGAGGTAGACATGCTTGCCCCGTTCCATCGCCCACCAGGCGGGATGGAAATGCGTATGGTCAGGCGTGCTGATGACGACGGCATCTATTTCCTTCTCCATGCTGTCGAACATCCTGCGAAAGTCGGTGAACTTCTTGCCGCCCGGGTGCTGCTCAAAGGCGTTGCCGGCCCGCACAGTGTCCACGTCGCAGAGTGCCACGATGTTCTGGGTCTTTACGCCGTAAAGATTCGAACCCCCCTGACCTCCGAGGCCGACGACAGCGACATTGAGCTTGTCGGAGGGGCCCTCTGCCCTCGCTGCGGTGCAGCCGTGCGTAGCGAAGAATCCAGGGCCGCCGGCCACAGCAACCGCAGTTGCCGACAGACCGGCAAAGGCGCGCCGCGAGACTGCACGATGGGGGCGACGACCGGATTGCTTCATGGTGCGCATCCTTTGGGTTGGATCAAGTCAAAAAGATCCAGTCAATAAAGATCTAGGCAACTGGATCCATCGCTATCGGCTTGCCTAAGCCACTTACTCGCAGCACATGCATCGCTGCGGCACATTGAGTACGAGCGTTGCACTGTAGGATATTTTATCGTATCCGTCGCCCTTTGCTTCCGGGATGGAATGGTGCGCAACAATGAGCACGAGGTTGCCGTCCTTCGGCGTCCAACGGCAGCGGCCCTGGGCATCGGTCGTGCGTTCAAACTCAGGGTCAAGCTCCGCGGCCAAGGTGGCACCCCTCGGAACGAACGACACTTTCTGATCCGCCAGCGGCTGGCCGCGAAAGAAGAGCCTCGCGACGATCTCTTTTCCCGGCGACAGTGCCAGCACCGGATGAGTTTCCAGTACGATTTCCAGCGGATGTCCCAGCGGTTTTGCACACACTTGGATTGCCTCCGACATCGTGTTGAGATCGGGTGCCTGGTCCAACGAATCAGCCACGAGGAAATACGCCTTGCCGCTCTTGATACCGCGAGTGGTTCTATGCAACTTGTCCAGCGTGTGGGCCACGCAGTGCAGGCCTTGTTGGGCCGCAATAAATCGCCCCGACCAGAAGCCTTCCTTGGGCGCATACCCCAGATCAACCATTTCCGGCAGCAGATCGGTGCGCACGCCGCTAGGCCCCACGACATCCAGCGAGGCCCCTTCAAGTGAACCCAGCTTGCTGGCCAGCTTGAAATCGCGGTGATCGTTGCCGTGGTTGCCAAGACACAAATCGATGTGAACGACATCCTCCGGACGAACAACGTTTGTCGCCGTTTGCACCCATGTGTCGTGAGCGATAGTGATGGATGGCCTTCCAATCACACTGAGCACTACGAGCACGCCGAGGACAGAACTCTTGCGGTTCATTCGGGATGGTTCCTTGAATTACACGAACACAGAAACAGATGCACACACACGGTCGACTCTGGTCACAAATCGATCACAACCTCAGAGCCGTTGATGCTATGGATGGAACGGTGCATGTGGGTATCCACAGAGTCAGAAAGCAATTGCACGCGACCGTCTCCAAAGAGCACATGTGCGCCCCCAGGGTGATAGCTCTTGGGTCCAAAAAACCCAGACCAATGCACGATGTAGTCGGGGGTGCGGCTATTGGGAGTCGTAAACCCGTTGGTCAGGCTGTTGCCTGCAGTGGTCGCCGCCCATGCCAGACCGCGGCCCCGCATGGCAGCACTGCCGGCACCCCGCCAGCTTGTCATGGAAGCATCGGATGCCCAACTGTCAACCTTGGAGTCGATCTCGGCCGTGGTGGGAGCCGCGGCATTGGACTTCAGCGTGAGGGGCGGGCCGGCGTTAAAATACGTCGAACCGTTCAGCGTGTACTGATACGGAAACGGCGGAGGCGAACCAACCGGAAACGTCTTGTCTACCCCGACGCTGCGCACCGACTCGCTGGCACAAACGGTTTTTGAGATGCCGTCGGTGATGTGCTTCATCCGCACCTTGGAATTTTCGTACACGATGCCGTCTGTCGGCTTGCTAAAGTCCCAGTAATATTGTCCGCGGCCATTGGCTGTGCCGCTCCCGAAACTCACCATGTAATTATTGCCGCCGTAGGCATAGCCATTGGCGGTGTTCACGATCGGAGCCGGATCGCTCGCGCACAGCAGCATTGGAATAGGTGTGGCAAAGAGTGCCGCATAGGCTGGATTGGGCACTTGTCCGGTGTATGGACCAGTGAACGGCATCTTCTTGAAATCAAACTGGTCGGCCAGCGTAGATTCCTCGGCATACGGCAATAGGCGGGTGTGAAACGACCACCCTGCGGTGGAACCGGTGCGAACGTCCGTCATCGGAAAACATCCCCGGCTACTTTCATAGTTGAGCATCGCGAGGCCGAACTGCCGCAGGTTGCTCTGACAGTTCATGCGTCTGGCCGACTCACGAGCGGCCTGCACGGCCGGCAGCAGCAAGCCGACGAGCGTGCCAATGATGGCAATCACCACCAGGAGTTCAACCAGCGTGAACCCCCACATCGCATCCACAATGGCGTCATCATCTTCGATCACGGTGGCATCGATCAAATCGTCGTCATCATGATCGATCAGC
>CAIRDU010000091.1 GCA_903877395.1 uncultured Planctomycetaceae bacterium | reverse complement strand
TGCGCCGGTGTCTGGGGTGCTTGTGATGGCAAAAAACCGTGCCGCTGCCGCCGATCTTTCCGAACAGTTTCGCGAACACTCACCCGAAAAAGTCTATCTAGCGGTCGTGGAAGGAAGATTTCCAGCCCCGCTGGACCAATGGGTTGAGTGGCACGATGTTATCCAGCGTCATGATGCCGAAGAAAGTGATGGGCCCGGCCGGCCCGCACATCTAAGGGCTAGGGTTGTGCGCAGGGCAGGGGAGGTGTCGCTGGTAGAACTCGAGCCCACTACGGGCAGGCGGCACCAGTTGCGGGTGCAACTCTCCAACCGCCGCTGCCCGATCGTAGGAGATCGTCGCTATGGAGCCAGAATTCCCATGCCTGTGGGCATCGCCCTGCACGCCCACAGCCTCATCCTAAATCACCCAGCAAACGCCCAACGCATCCGATTTGAGTCCCCCCGCCCGGCTCACTGGGCGACCCGATTTCCGGCACTCTTTCGGACACGGTATGGTTGATACATATGTCGTTATCGCACTCCTCTCTTCCCGATCCATCTGATTCCGAAGGCCAGGCCGTCGGCCGACCCGTTGCGCGCTTTCGTTACACGGCACTGGCCAGCAGTTTGGTGGATGCCACCACGCTTGATTCCGTCGAGGCTCAGGTACGCATCGTGTGTGTTGGCGAAGCGTCTGAGTCGGCTGCATTGGATGCAGTTGGCTTTGACAAAGCTGTCGCAGACCTGCTCGTGCAGCAAGGCACACTGACTCGCTTTCAGGCCGATCAGATGCTGGCGGGCCGCCGCCGGCTGATGCTGGGCCAGTACAGAATATTGGATCAGATCGGACAAGGAGGCATGGGGCAGGTGTTCAAAGCTGAACACGTGATGATGGGCCGCGAAGTTGCCGTTAAGGTGTTGCCGCGAGCTAAATCGACTCCCGAAACAGAGGCTGCTTTTCAGCGAGAGATCCGGATGCTGGCTCGGCTGGATCATGCAAACCTCGTGCGTGCATTGGATGCGGGGCACGACGGAAAAGTATATTATCTCGTAACCGAAATCGTGGCTGGGGTCGACCTCCGCAAGCAGGTGCTCAAGTACGGCCCACTCGACCAAGTGTCGGCGGCCTCGGTGATCTCTCAGGCCGCACGGGGATTGGGCTATGCCCATTCACAGGGGCTCGTGCATCGGGATGTGAAGCCCGGCAATTTGCTCGTCACAGGGGACGGCCTTGTGAAGGTGCTGGATCTTGGACTGGCAGGATCGGTATTGGAGGCGGAGTCAACTCGACTCGGCCGCGTGGTTGGCACGATGGACTACATGGCACCGGAACAGATCCGAATGCCCGACTCGGTTGGACCTGCGGCCGACATTTATGGTTTGGGCTGCGCTCTCTACTTCTCGTTGGTTGGGCAGGTGCCTTTTCCCGGTGGGACCCGTCAGGAAAAGGCGAAGCGGCAGTTGACAGAAACGCCCACACCCATTGGGCATTTTGCGCCGCAGGTCAGCCCAGATTTTTGTCGGTTGGTCGAGGCGATGATGCATAAGAACCCAGCCGAGCGGATCGGTTCGGCGGCAGAAGTGATTGAGCGACTCCGCCCGTGGACGCCCGAAGTGCCTGTCACGATGTCGCGGATGCCTCGGAAGCGGGCTGCTGTCGAGTCGCCCCGACCGCAGTTCCCTGTTTCCACGCCGGTCAAGCCTCCGCCCCTGCCGGCCACCGATCGCAGTCGGGGCCACGTCAGTCGGGATGAAGCACGCTCTGCGAGGCCTTCAAAACGTGCCAGTGGCTCGGATGCATCGATAGATTCCCAGTCACAATCTCCTTGGGAGTCGGTGGCCGCGGATCATTTGCGAGCTTCTATCGATCGCTTTGCCCACTGGGGGCTGGGGACAAACTTTTGGATCCGGGTGGGCAAGCGGGTGTTTTGGATCGGAGTAACCGCGGTCCTCGTGGGCTTCGCTTTTGGGGTAGCGATTGAATTGATCGGTTGGATCAACCCACGTGCAGCGGCGAGGATTCTCGGTGAAAAAGCCGGCCAGAGGTTCGGGCTACTGACGTTTTTGCTGATACTCGCCGTGCAATTCCTAGCGATGCTTTCTAGGAACCGGCGGCGAGACTAGAGCACATCCACCGAGACTCAAGCGACTCCGGAGAACCGCTTGAGGGAGCCGGGGGCGTACGAAGTTAACGCAAGTTTGCGTGTCAACGCCTCGAAACGGAGGCTTTGTCCGCCCCGGCCGCTTTCTGCTGCTCCACACGCATAAGATCTGCTTGAGTGGCACCCATGCCGAGGCTGGCTCTCGCTCGTTGACACGGTGAACGCTGGCACCTACCAATTGGCATCTGATGGCGAAGTGTTTGACTGGTCATAGCCTTGGAATGGCCTCAAGTATCGCCACGCTGGACGGGTAGCTCAGTTGGTAGAGCAACGGACTGAAAATCCGTGTGTCGCCGGTTCGATCCCGGCCCCGTCCACTTTCAAAGAATCGCCATCCCTGGGAATTATGTAGGTTTCTCCCGCTGGGTGGTGGCCGGCTGGGTGACCAAAAACGTGCGAGATAGGCGCGGCGCTAGGCGCAGGGGCCTGAATCGCCCCTCAGGCCCGGTCGAAAGGCCGAGGGTTTCCACGGTCGACAGGCATCCCC
>CAIRDU010000090.1 GCA_903877395.1 uncultured Planctomycetaceae bacterium | reverse complement strand
GTCGCTCGATGTGCTCCGTCGTGAACCCCCGCCGCCCAATCGAGAAGTTGTTGAAGGACGCATGCGACTTTTGCAATTCCCACTCGTGGCCGATCCGCATGCCGTTCTTCAGCGACCGCCGATCGATTCGCCAGTGGCGATTGCGCAACTCGGTGCACGAGCCTGTTTTGTGGCACCAGAGCTCGTGTTACCAGGCCGCAACTGCACAACCCAAAGCGATGTCTATGCGCTGGGCTGCGTATTCCATGCGTTGCTCACTGGATCCCTGCCGTGCTGGCAGGGGGATCCAAAACGCACGCTCACGCAGGCCGCGTTTGTAGGGGTGCCGCTGCTTGGCCCGCCGCTGGTTCCCGTTGAGATCGCTACGCTTGTTTCCTATATGGTCGCGTCAGATCCGGCTTTGCGTTATCCCACAGCAGTGGAGGCAGCCGATGCCATCGCAGCCTGCCTTGGATTGCCCGCTGTCTCGCCGACCTTGCCCCCACAACGCCCGTTTCTCTTCGCATCCAAAGTCCAACCAACCGCAGCCACACCGGCAGCCCCAAGATCCGCCGAGGCGAAAGGTCCTCCAACTCTTGTGTCGGTGGGCCTCCACACCACCGGTACAAGGGTTCCACAGACCGAGGCTATTGCGGCCCGCCGCCGCGTTGCCCGCCTGCGTCTTATCGGTCTGGTCAGCGTCGGCGGCATTGTGGCCGTACTGGCTTCTGTGTTCGGCCTTTGGTCGCTGCGGCCAGACCCACAACCAGATATCCAGTCATACCCGCAGCCAGAGACTGCGCAACGTGAACCGCATCCCACGCACATTCAAGACCTAGACGTTCCATCAGCGCCCTCGGTGCCGCCAGCCAGAACACCCGATTCCCCAAAGGATTCGCCGTCTCCGGCACCAATCGCTGCCCATCCAACCACGCTCGTGGATTCCAACGATCTTCCTTGGGGATCGCCTACACAGGGGCAGCCTCCCACGCTGGCGTATCTGCCTCCAGGCTCACAGCTGATTTTGTTGGCGAGGCCTGCCGATCTCGTGGCTCGCGACGAAGGCCTCTTGTTTGTGCGATCCCTCGGCCCACGTGTGGCTCATGCGATTGAATTGCTCACTCGGATCTGTGGATGCGAACTCAATGGCATTGAGGAAATTCAGGTCGGATGGCAGGCCGGTGGGCCTGATGAGGCTATCGGTGGCTATGCCGTACGAGGCCTCAAATCCTTTCCGATTTCTGATGATCCTGCGGCGCAACAAACCGCGTGGGGCGCAACCGAGGCCGAAGAGGTCGGCGGCGAAATGCTTCACAAGTCTACGTCGCTCACGTACTGGTTCCCTGCAAAATCAGAAGGCCGAGTGCTCGTCGTAGCGCCCCAGAAGTTGATCAAGTCGATGTTGGAGGCTTATGCCAGTACGACGAGCACCGCAGGGTCTCAGGCAAGCATTCGCGAAGGCTGGCGAGATAAGCTTGAGGCGAGCTTGCCGCGGGATTTGGAGGAACTCGTTGGCATGCTCGACAGCACACGCCATCTCACGCTGCTTGGATCGCCAAACTATCTGCAGTACGATGGCCGACCGCTTCTGGCTGGCTCCCTGGAAAAGCTCATCGAACCACTGGGCACATTCTGTGGGACGTCCCTGCAGGCAGGGGCGATCTCCGTGCACGTTGGGGAAAGCTTTTTTGTAGAATTTGATGCGTTGGCAACCGCAGACACGCCGCCCAAAAAGCTGGCAGAGATACTGGCCGGCAAGATCGCTGCCCTAGCCGGATGGGTGGAGGAATACTGCAATGCCATCGAGCCGCATCCCTACGGCCGCACGCTCGTGAGACGGCTGCCGTCGATGCTTCGATTTCTGGCGGCCAACATTCGTGTGGGTGCAGAAGGCAAGGGGGTCGTGGCCAACGCGTATCTGCCGGAGCACGCCGCCCACAATCTGAGCCTAGCCATTGAGCTTGCATTAGAACAATCGCCCGGCCAATCGTCTGCTGTAGGAACCGTCCGTCCCACAGCATCCCCGCAGGGAGCACTCGGCAAGCTGCAGAAAAAAATCACACTCACGTTCGCCCGCGACACGCTCGAAAAATCAATCCAGATGATCGCCGAAGAAATCGGCGTGCCAATGGAGATTCTCGGGACCGACCTACAACTCGACGGGATTACCAAGAACCAGTCGTTTGGCCTCGAGGAGCGAGATCAGACGGCCGATGCAATCCTGAGGGCCATTCTGGCCAAAAGCAACACTGACGGCAAACTCGTGTTTGTGGTGCGTTCAAAAAATGGCGTGGAGTCGATCGAGATCACCACCCGGGCGGCAGTGGCCAAACGTGGCGACACACTCCCGCCCGGTTTTGCAACACCCGCCGTTCAATCGAAAGACGGGAAGAAAAAACCATCCAACAAGGAGACAGATCGATGATTATCGTGATGCATGCAGGCGCACCGCAGACAGATCTGGAGCGGGTGGTTGCCCATATCGAAGCTTTAAAGCTTCGGCCGCACGTGATCGTCGGCACAGAGCGAACGGTGATTGCCGTTGTTGGGGATGACCGCGATGCGACAGGCTCGGGCTTCGAGACGCTTCCAGGCGTGGCATCAGTACTGCCGATTTTAGCGCCTTACAAAGTGGCCAGTCGCGAGGTGCAAAGTGAGTCCACGATTGTGAAAGCGGGGCCGCTGGTTATCGGAGGCAAGAGTATCGGTGTGATTGCCGGCCCTTGCTCGGTGGAGAGCCGCGAACAGATTGTTGGGACGGCCCACGCCGTCAAATCGCTCGGAGCCACTGGGCTGCGAGGTGGCGCGTTCAAGCCGCGAACCAGTCCATACAGTTTTCAGGGCATGAAGGAGCGAGGGCTCGAACTGTTGGCCGAGGCCCGCGCGGAAACAGGCCTGGCAATCGTCACTGAAGTCGTGGCGACAGAGGATGTCACGCTCGTGGCCCGCTATGCCGATGTTTTGCAGGTGGGGGCTCGCAACATGCAAAACTACCGTTTATTGGAGGCGGTGGGCCACACGCAGGTGCCGGTGCTGCTCAAGCGAGGACCGGCGGCTACCGTCGAGGAATTACTCCTTGCCGCCGAATATATTCTAGATGCTGGTAACCGGCAGGTGATTCTCTGTGAGCGTGGCATTCGCACGTTTGAAACGCACACCCGATTCACGTTGCCGCTGGCGACTGTTCCCTGGCTCCATGCCCGCACGCATCTGCCTGTGGTCGTGGATCCCAGCCATGGCACAGGGCACGCTTCCTTGGTCGAAAGCATGGCAGCGGCCAGCGTTGCAGCGGGTGCCGACGGATTGATTATCGAAGTGCATCCGGATCCCAAGTGCGCTTCCAGCGACGGGGCACAAACGATCGACTTTGCAGCGTTTGAGCGGATGATGGGAGTGTGTCGCCGCGTGGCCGAAGCGGTTGGGCGATCCATCAGCTAGGGTCGGCGTGTGTGGGTTTTTTGGGGAACGACAGAATCGCTAATCCAGCACCACAATTGCGATGAGCATGTAGAGGACGATTCCCACGACATCCACAATTGCCGACACGAATGGATTACTCATCAATGCTGGGTCGAGGCCGATCGATCGGAAGAGCAGAGGCAATACTGAACCCACCAGCGTGCCCAGCATCACAACGCCCAGAATTGTCAACGGGATCACGGTCGCCGCTGCCGGACTCGGCGCGTAGATGAGGGCCAGCAGATATCCAGGTACGGCCAGTAGCGACCCCAGCAAAACTCCGAGCACGCACTCTCGCTTCAAAATCCGCGGCCAGTCGGCCAATTGGCAGTCGCCAGTGGACAAGGCCGT
The DNA here is from genome assembly GCA_903877395.1 of uncultured Planctomycetaceae bacterium. Lineage (GTDB taxonomy): Bacteria > Planctomycetota > Planctomycetia > Pirellulales > UBA1268 > BAIKAL-G1-2R. Next base: position 9,251 of record CAIRDU010000090.1, on the reverse strand, counting down.
AATCACCAGCGTGGCCGACTGGTTGCCGGAATTGCCGCCGCTGGCGATCACCAGTGGAATAAAAGCCACGAGCCATACGTGCTCGATTGGCGACCGTGCCAGCACCATCGCCGTGACCGCAGCTGTGGCAAACAGAATCGTGAGCCAGACGCCCCGCTTCCATGTCATCGAAAGAATTGCGGCCTCCAGATAGCTCTCACCTAACGGCGCAATGGCGGCGATTCGCTGCGCATCGTCGGTGGCGTCCTGCCGTACAGCGTCAAGCACGTCGTCGTGCGTTACGATACCAACTAGCCGGTTGCGGTCGTCCACAACCGGAATAGCAAGAAAGTCAAAGCGGGCCAGCTTCTGCACAACTTGCTCGCGAGGTTCTTCTACGCGTACGGTGATCACATCGCGCTGCATCAACTCCGATACCATCGCCATGGGCTTGGCGAGAATCAAATCTCGCAGTGAAACAAAGCCAACGAGCTTCCGCTCGGAGTCGAGCACATAAATGTAGTAAATGGATTCGCTATTAGGCGCTTGCGTGCGAAGCCGAGTGACGGCCTCGCCCGCCGTAATGTCGGCGGGTAGCGAGGCGTATTCCGTCGTCATCAAGGCCCCGGCAGAATTTTCTGGGCACGAGAGGAGCATCCGAATATCGTGTCGCTCGGCCTTCGCCACTAGGGGCAGAATCTCTTCGACGAGATCTGGCTCGAGTTCTCGGAGCAGGTCGTCGCGATTGTCAGCAGCCATCCATTCAAGCAATTTGCCCAGATGCACTCGATCGGCCGACTTTACAAGCTGCACCTGCCGGAACATCGAGTAGTAGGGAAAAATCTCTGCCTGTCGTTCGACCGGTACAGTGTCGAGCAATTGCCAGATTTCCCGATCATCAAGACCCTCGGAAAATTCAGCTACTGTGGCGGGGTGCAGTTCCTCAGCCACTTCGCGCAGGCCAACCGTATCGCCCTCGGCGAGAAACAGTCGCAATTCAGGAATCAAGATGGGGTTGGCGGTGACCATATAAAACGGCGCAAAACAGCCACGAGTTAAGGGGCTACTATACTACCATCGCCTGAGCCAGATTTGTTTTTGAATGTCTTTTCACCGAGCTCAAAACCCACGGGCAGGCGGTGGGGCACATGCCCTCGCGTGACGCATTCTTGAGCGATGCTTTTGCCGTACAAGCAAGATGCCATGGAGCGTTTTACAATGGATGAAATCTGGCCCGCTCGAACCGGACTGCGGGTGGCCGTTTGGGTGGCAATGGCGTGGTTTCTTGCTACCCCTTGGGAAGCGAAGGCTCAGGGAACCGACACCGAGTCGATCCGGGTCGCACGTGGCTGGAATCGTCTCACCACGCGAGAATATCTCCCAGCTGATTTCGACCAAGAGATTTTTGATGCTCTTTGGACGACGTGGCCAGAACCGCTTCGCAGCCGGGCAGAACAAGCCTCGATTGAGTCGCGGCGGCGGATGGCGATGGATCGTTACGGCCTCATTCCGCACCCGGATGATCCATCGCGATCCCTGCAGTATGTCGTTGGCAAGGACGGCAGGTGGACGATGAGTTGCCTGGCCTGCCACCAAGGGCAGGTGGCAGGCCGTCCGATCCCTGGCCTGCCAAATTCGAACTACGCCATCGAGACGCTCACGGAGGAAGTGCGGTTGGTGAAGGTGCGCCAGCGGAAGCCGTTTGGGCACATGGACATGGGCTCGCTGCTGTTGCCGCTGGGCACAACCAACGGCACGACCAATGCGGTGATGTTTGGTGTGGCTCTGATGCGGCATCGCGATAAAGATCTTACCGTCGTCGCTCGGCCGCTGAAGTTCGACCTCATCCACCACGATATGGACAGTCCAGCGTGGTGGCACTACGCAAAACGCAGCCACCTCTATGCCGACGGTTTCGCGCCAAAGGGGCATCGGATGTTGATGCAGTTTTTACTCGTCAAAGAAAACGGGCCGAAAGAATTTCTGGCGTGGGAAGATGAATTTCGCGACATCGAGGCGTGGCTTCAATCGCTCAAACCACCGGAGTGGCCTTGGGCAGTCGATACAGCCCTCGCTGAAAAGGGGCGAGCAGTATTTGCAACGCACTGTGGTTCGTGTCACGGATCGGCAGGATCGCACTCCGCGAAGGCGGTCTATCCGGAGAAGATTGTCCCCATCGATGAAGTCGGCACCGACCGTGTGCGTTTTGACTCACTGACTGCAAGGGATCGACGCAACCTCAACGTGAGTTGGTTTGCGCAGTCTGTTGCCACCCGAGACGGCACCAAAGGCCGCGAGTCTCCGGTTGGCTATGTGGCGCCTCCCTTGGATGGCATCTGGGCCAGTGGACCCTATTTCCATAACGGCTCTGTGCCCACGCTCTGGCACGTGCTTCACTCGGCGAGTCGGCCTGCAGTCTGGCATCGCACGCACACAGGCTACGACCGCGATCGAGTTGGGCTTGAAGTCATTTCGCTCGAGTCAATGCCCGTCCAAAGGCTCACCTCCGCCGAACGCCGTACCTATTTCGATACCTCCAAGCCGGGCAAGAGCGCCGCCGGCCACGATTTTCCAGACGCCCTGAACGAAGAAGAGAAAACGTCGTTGCTCGAATACCTGAAGACTCTGTAGTGAAATGCGTAAAGTTTGCTACCTTATGCAGTCGGTTGTTCCTCGGTAGTCACCAGCCTCTGACGGAGTTTCCTCATGACCCAGCTTGAAAGTGCCCGCAGGGGCGAGATCACGCCCGAGATGAAGTTCGTTGCCCAGCGAGAAGATCTCACTGAGCAGTTGATCCGCGACGAGGTAGCCCGTGGCCGAATGGTAATTCCCGCCAATCGAGTGCACCTCACCAAGTCGCTTGAGCCGATGTGCATCGGCATCGCCGCGCTCACGAAGATCAATGCGAATATCGGCAACTCCGCGGTTACCAGCGACGAGACCACGGAACTGGAAAAGCTCCACACGGCCGTTCACTATGGATCCGATACGGTGATGGATCTCTCCACTGGTAAAAACATCGACACGATTCGACAGGCAATCATCGACGCCTCACCCGTTCCGATCGGCACAGTGCCGATCTACCAAATGTTAGAGGAACTCGGCGGAGACATCGACGACATGCGGCCGCAGCACTTCCTGGACATGTGCCAGAAGCAGGCGCAACAGGGGGTCGACTACATGACCGTCCATGCCGGTGTTTTGCAGGAGCATCTCGGCCTAACGATGCACCGGATCACCGGTATTGTGAGCCGCGGCGGTTCGCTCATTGCTCGCTGGATGATGACCCACCGCCAGCAGAATCCACTCTACACCCACTTCGAGGACCTCTGTGACATCTTCCGCGAGTACGACGTGACGTGGAGTCTCGGCGACGGCCTCCGCCCCGGTTCGATTGCCGACGCCAGTGATGAAGCACAGTTTGCAGAACTTCACGTTCTGGGCGAACTGACTCGTCGCGCATGGAAGAAGGGCTGCCAGGTAATGGTGGAAGGCCCGGGTCATGTGCCTATGGATCAAATCGACATGAACGTGAAGAGGCAGATGGAAGAATGCGACGAGGCGCCGTTCTACGTGCTCGGGCCATTAGTCACCGATATTGCTCCAGGCTACGATCACATCACCAGCGCCATTGGTGCAGCGCTGGCTGGTTGGAGCGGCGCCGCAATGCTCTGCTATGTAACGCCCAAAGAGCATCTCGGCCTACCCGATGCAGAGGATGTGAAGCAAGGCGTGATCGCCTACAAGATCGCTGCCCATGCCGCAGATCTGGCTAGGCACCGCAAGAATGCAAGGGTTCGCGATGACGCACTTTCTCGAGCTCGGTTTGGATTCGACTGGAACGAGCAGTTTCGCCTATCGCTGGACCCAGAAACGGCCCGCCGCTACCACGATCAAACGCTTCCGCAGGACACGTTCAAAAGCGCGCACTTCTGCAGCATGTGCGGCCCGAAGTATTGTTCGATGAAAATTACTCAGGACATTCGCGACATGGCCGCAGCAGAGAGCGCCTCGCAGGGTTCAGCCAACGAACCGATGGCAATTCAAATGGCCCCGGCCTTGGCCAACGAGGCTCCGTAACAGCCCACTTCCGTCGGGCCCGCTTATTTTTTGACCCACTGTGTGCCTTCGGCGCGGTCTTCCAATGAGATGCCAGCCTCTGTGAGCTTTGTGCGTACCAAGTCTGCCGTTGGAAAATCCTTGGCGGCCCTTGCCCGGGCCCGGATCTCGATCACCAACTCCATGAGTTTTGCCACAGTCGCTTCATTCTCGCCGCTGGCCCCGGTTGGCGGCTCCTTGAGGAAAAGGCCCAGCGTACCGGTCAGTTCGCGAATCACGAGCATCATGGCATGGAGTTGTGCAAGAGCTTCGGGGGCGGCGTTCTTTTCGATGCTGTGCTGATCGACAAACTTGTTCACGACGCGAACACAATCAAAGAGCGTGGCGATGCCGATGGCTGTGTTGAAGTCATCGTCCATCGCCGCTAGAAACTTGGCTCGCAGCGATGTCGCTTCCTCACCCGCTGCAGCCACGGCGGCATCGCCTTCTCGGCGATTGCGGCATGGCAGGGTGTAGAATGAACTGCCGATTCTCTGGTACCTGACAAAGAGCCGTTCAAAGGCCTCCATCGCCCGACTGCTTTCCCCGAGCGGTTCCTCTCCAAAGTGGATCGGGCTGCGGTAATGCGTTGAAAGCAAAAGCACTCGTACAACTTCGGCACGATGCCGTTGGAGCAGATTGCGAAATGGCTCGGCGCCAGTCGATTTGCTGATTTTAGTGGCCGCCTGAGCCGAAGCATCCTCCACAGTCGATGCACCGGCGTCGCGCGACCGCCCCCCCACTTTCCCGGGAGTTCCAGCGGCCTGCATCAGGCCGTTGTGCATCCAGTAGGTGGCCATCGGGCAATCGTGAAGCGACTCACTCTGCGCAATTTCGTTTTCATGATGGGGAAACACGAGGTCGAGGCCCCCGCCGTGGATGTCAAAGTGCGGGCCCAGAATCGCCCGACACATAGCTGAACACTCGATATGCCATCCCGGTCGGCCCGCGCCCCACGGGCTTTCCCACGACGGCTCGCCTGTTTTAGCCCGCTTCCACAGTGCAAAATCGGCAGCCGATCGCTTGCGGTCGGCAGTCGAACCGCCCTCGCCCTGCGTGCTCTCGATGGAGCGGTTGGTGAGCTTGCCGTAGTCGGCATCCTTCGTGACGTCGAAATAGACATCCCCTTCGGAGGCATAGGCAAAACCCTTGGCGATGAGTTCCTCAATAAATGTGATGATCGTGTCGATGTGTTCCGTCGCCTTGGGCATCACATCAATCGACTCCACTCCGAGTGCGGCTAGATTTCCAAGATAGTCGGCCGTCATTTCCGCGGCTAGTTGTGCCATCGTCGTACCTCGCGATGCGCTCTCGGCGATAATCTTGTCGTCGACATCGGTGATGTTGACGACCCACTTCACCTGCCAGCCGGAATATTCGAGATAGCGTTTGATGGTGTCAAAGATCACTGGGCCGACCATGTGCCCAATGTGGCTCGGCTTGTAGACCGTCGGACCGCAGAGATACATCCCGACATGGCCGGGGCGTACCGTAACGAACGGTTCCTTCTTCTTGCTGAGCGTGTTGTAGACATCGATCGCAGGTAGTCCCGCTGCCGCGTTACTCGCTGATCCCTGTACGGCAGTCTTTTCATCGGTCATCGCCATGGGTATTTTCCTCTCGGTGTTTGGTTCTTTTAGATGTTGGTTGTTTGAGGCCACTGCTCGATGAGGGCGACACATTCTGCCGCGATGGCCTCCTCTTGACCAATCGGCCCAATGCCCTCGCCGGTTTTGGCCTTGAGCCACACCGCATCAATATCGACCCCAAGCAAGCCGGCGATCCGCTCGCGGATACGAGGTCTGTGTGGAAGGATTGTTGGGCGCTGCGCGAAAATCACGCAATCTAGGTTCACAAGCCGCCATCCGGCAGCTGTCAACCGCTGCATCGCTCTTTGCAGCATGTCGCCAGAATCTCGACCCCTATTGGCAGAGTCGGTGTCGGGAAACATCTCGCCGATATCGCCCAAGGCAGCTGCGCCCAAAAGGGCATCGGTGATGGCATGTAAAAGCACGTCGGCATCACTGTGCCCTAGCGATTGTCGTTCATGCGGAATCACAATGCCGCCGAGGACGAGCCCATTACCCGGGCCGAGCCGGTGCGTATCGTGTCCAAGGCCAATTCGAAACATAGCCAACTCCTTCCGTCCTTTTTTGGTCGACACTTCACACGCGAAGCCGTCGCCAGAAACCCTGCCGTTTTCCTCTATACTCAAGCCATGCACAACTCCAATGAACAACGCACCTGCAACGATGCCCTCAGCGAGCCTTCACTGATTGCCGTAACCGGGCTGGCCAAGGACTACCGCGTCTACGACAAGCCCGAAGGACTTCTAGCCAGCGTGACCGGACTTTTCCACCGCACAAGCCGGCTGGTCGAGGCGTTAAAAGACGTCAGCCTTACGGTTGGCAGGGGGGAGTTTGTGGCGCTCTTGGGCCCCAATGGAGCCGGCAAAACAACATTCCTAAAACTGCTCTCTGGAATCATCACACCCACGCGAGGCACCGCCCGGGTGCTGGGGCACGTGCCATGGGAGCGGGCCGACGACTTTCGCAGACGTTTTGCCCTTGTGATGGGACAGCGCAATCAACTCTGGTGGGATTTGCCCGCTGCAGAGAGCTTTCGGCTCCACAAGGAGATCTACCGAATCGATACACCTCGCTTCGAACGCACTCGCGACGAACTCGTGGATCTGCTCGGCGTGCGGCCGCTGCTGTTGCAACCGGTCCGCGAGCTTTCTCTCGGCGAACGCATGAAGTTGGAACTCGTCGCAGCGCTCCTGCACGAACCGGAGGTGCTCTTTCTGGATGAGCCAACGATCGGCCTAGACGTTGTCGCCCAACACACGCTGCACACATTTCTTTCCCACGTGCAGGCCGAGCGGCAGATGACCGTTGTGCTCACAACACACTATATGAAGGATGTAGCAGCCCTCTGTGAACGCGTGGTTGTGATCACTCACGGCGACATTCTCTACGACGGTTCGCTCGGCGACATCGTCGATCGCTTTACGACCCACAAGATTGTCACGCTCGATCTCGACGATACGCCGTCGCATGAGCGAATGGCGGGATTCGGATTTCCCTACGAGATCCGTGGTCCGCAGGTAATTCTCCGGATCGATCGCGCCAGAATCGCCGATGTGCTGCCCGATATTCTGCGCAGCCAGAGCGTGCGAGATGTGTCGGTTGAGGACGTACCGCTGGAGGAAATCGTGGCTGAGCTTTTCCGTTCGGGGGAATCGCCGGCCACCGCCCGCTTAGCGGAGGTCCTCCCATGACGAACCGAGCCACAGGCGCACGCCCCGGATCAGTAGCCCTGCCGTCAAAAGTGCCGATGGAAGCAGCCGTTGATATGCGGCCACCCCATCGCTCATGCAGCGGCATGTTCGCCGCGGGCCACGGCCTTCGCACTTGGTGGACGATGCTGGCGATCTGCCTAGAGGAGCGGCTTGTCTACAGGGGCGACTTTGCTCTCGGCACGCTCATGCGATTTCTGCCGATCGTGACGCAGCTTTTTCTTTGGACCGCTGTCTTTAGCGCCACCAACCGCACCGACATCGCCGGCTACTCCCGCAACGACATAGTGGCCTACTACCTGCTGACAATGGTTACGCGCGCCTTTTCCAGCATGCCCGGTCTGGCCGGCGGTATTTCCAGGAGTGTGCGCGACGGCTCAGTTAAAAAGTATCTCGTGCAACCGGTCGACTATGTGAGCTATCTGCTGGCTGCTCGGATTGCCCACAAACTCGTCTATTATGCTGTGGCGATCCTGCCATTTGCGGTCGTCTTTTTTGTCTGCCGTAGTTATTTTCCGCCGCTTCCCGCCGCCGCCACAGTGCTTGCGTTTACCGCGTCGCTGGCTATGTCGTTTCTGCTGGGATTTTTCATGGAAGCCACACTGGGCATGCTCGGTTTCTGGTTTCTTGAGGTATCCAGCATCGTCTTTGCCTACATGCTTGTGCAGTATCTACTCTCAGGGCACATGTTTCCCCTGGACATGCTCAACGATATTGCCAGTGGAATCCCTGGCGTAAGCGTGGGCAATCTGGTTGGCTGGCTGCCATTTGAATATACGGCGTACTTTCCCGCAGCCATCTGGCTGGGCAAGATTCGAGGCAACGATCTTGTTCGCAAACTCGCCGTCGAAGCAGCGTGGACGATCGCCATGGCGATCCTTTGCCGAATTGCTTGGCATCGTGGCACACGCCGCTACAGTGCCTTTGGTGGATAGCAGTGTCGCTCCCTCGGCCTTCTTCTCATTTGGATGATTCTCGCTCATGAAACGCTATGCCAGCATTTTTGCGACATTTGCCCGCGCGTGCCTGGTGCGCGACATGACATTCCGTGTAAATTTTTTGCTGGAGTGCGTGACGAGCATCGGGTGGATGTCGATGAACCTTGCGTTCTATCTCCTGATTTTCACGTTTACGCCTGAGATTGGTCTGCATACCGGCTGGACGCGAGAACCTTTTTTTGCATTCGTGGCAACGGGATTGATCATCAATTCAATCGTGCAGGCGCTCTTTATGCCCAGCGCCGAAGAGCTCACTGAAATGGTCCGATCTGGTGGCCTTGACGGTGTACTCGTGCAGCCCCTTGATGCGCAGTTTTTGCTGTCGATGCATCGGGTGGATTTTTCAGCGTTTGCCAACGGGCTCATAGGCATTGGATTACTCGCATGGGCAATTGTTCGAATGGATGCCACTCCGACTCCGCTGGCGTGGCTGCTCTACCCGCTGCTGATCGTGTGCGGCGTTGCAATCCTCTACAGCCTCGTGATTATGCTGGCTGCGGCAACGATTCTCATGGGCCGCAATCAGAGCCTGTACGACTTTTGGTTCTATCTCACCAACTTTTCCCGATACCCAGCCGAGATTTACGCTGGTCCGTGGGGCTCGCCACTGCGGACACTGTGCACGTTTGTGATCCCAATATTGCTCGTCGTGAACGTACCAGCCCGCGTGATCGCAATGCCCTTAGAAGGGCAGGCCGTGGGCATGGTATTGGCTCCCATGATTGCCGCTGCGGCATCGCTTGCCTTGTCTCGCGTTGTTTTTCTGGCGGCGATTTCGCGGTATCGCAGCGCGTCGAGTTAACCGCTCGATACGCACGCTGTCGGAGAATTCCTTGAACGGGCCGATAGGGGCTTGGATTCCTGCCCCTATTCACGCC
>CAIRDU010000089.1 GCA_903877395.1 uncultured Planctomycetaceae bacterium | reverse complement strand
CATGACGACCGCGACACGATTCAAGCGTCACCCGACGAACTGCCCGCGATCGACATCAACTCGCTTTGAGGCCCGCCGCAACCAGCCGTCCGCAAGCCGGACTCAGGGAAGGGCTGCGCCGACGGTGAAAAAATTCTCGCCCAGCGGTGGTTTGAGGGGAGCTTTGAAGTCACGGCACAGACCGACGTGCCGTGAATGGCCTCAACCTTCACCCAATCGGCAGCTCGTCAACCGTCCTGCGCTCGCCGAAGTGCCGTTGACCGGGCTATCCTTGATAGACCTGAAAAATATTTTGCTACCGATTGCTTGCCTCCTGCGCGCGACTGCGAAAGAATGCAGTACGGAGCAAGGAGGTTTTCACACACGCTCCACGTCGGTCTTTCAGGGGCAGATCGCCGGGTGAACGCTGAGGCACATGCACGTCGTGCAGATTGCCGTCGGCATCTTTTCGTGAACGTGCGGGAACATCGTCGCCACCGGGACAGTAGTGTCTTTCGTGGCCTCGCCCGCCCCGCACGTTGTCTACCCGACCGTTCCACTGGCTTTCGCTTGAGCCACTCCCCCCTACGAGGTGCCCCCATGAAGTCGCGCAACTGGTTTCTGGCCCGCTTTCCACTCAGTATTGCCGCCCTGTTTTCCCGCCGCACCGCCACCACGGGCCGCCGGCGCGTTCGTCCCACACTCGCCCCCTTCGACAAGCTCGAGGAGCGGCTCGCCTTCTCGGTGGGCTACGCCACCGTCAACGATTGGGGGTCGGGGCTGCAGGGGCAGTTGACGCTCACCAACGACACCAGCGCGACCATGACCGACTGGCAGTTGGCATTCAACTACAACCGCTCCATCACCAGCATCTGGAATGCGCAGATCGTCAGCCACACCGGATCGCAGTATGTGATCAAGGGTTTTGACTGGGATCGCACGCTCACCGCGGGAGCGACACAGGGAGTCGGCTTCAATGCCACCACCGGCACCGACACACCATCGGGATTCGTGCTCTCGGGCATCAACACGCCCACGCCGACTCCGAATCCCATGCCGACTCCCATGCCGACTCCCATTACGCCAAATCCCATAACGCCGACCCCAATCGATAGCACAACAGGCCGCGTGTTTCTGGTCAATCCGGCGGCCGACGACATCGTGGGGTTCGATCCTTCCCGCGACCGCCTCGACTTCGGTAACGTGTCGGTTCACAACATGATCATCGCCAAGACGGAGACCGGCGAGGTGGCGATCGTCAATCCGTGGGCATCGACACCCGAGTTCCAAGTGCTGCGCGGCATCAGCTACCGCGATATCACGATGGCCAACTTCGGCGTCGTCCAGAACGAGCACCTGCGTCAGGACATCGGCGGCGTGGTCTCCTGGGAGCAGGGCATCGGCCCCCGGGACGGCAGCACAGTTTACGTGCGGTCGCACGAATATGGAGTCCAGCAGCGGATTGATGGCTTCAATCCGGCCACGATGAAGTTGAGCTTTCTCTACTTCGGCACCCGCGAGCGGCTCTCGTTGACAGACACGGCCGCGGGCCTGTCGATCTCCGTCCTGCCCACCAACCAGACGATCCTGCTCGTGGGCGTGACAAAGGCACAGCTCATGCCGGTAAACATTGAATTCCACAACGACCAGATCGTGGAGGATCAGTTGGAGGTGCCGTTCGGCCACCCAGCCGAGCACTTCACGCTCGTCAGCCGGACATCGCTGCTGACGCCGACCGCTCCGGTAGGTCAGGTCACCGACGGCTACCAGACATCAATCGGTCAGACCGTGCCCGGTGGCCATGATCACGGCACGATGCCGACTCCCACGCCGACTCCTGTCACGACTCCCATAACGCCGACCAATGGCGACCTGTGGAAGGAGCAGTTTTTCGCCCCCTACGTGGACATGGGGCAGTATCCCGTGCCCGATCTCGATGGGCTGGCAAAGAAATATGGAGTGGGTTTATTGGCGCTCGGCTTCATGCAAGCCAGCCCCAGCGGCAAGCTCGCCTGGGCCGGTTACGATGTCTTGACGCTCGACAGCAGCAACGAGCAGGCTGTGGCGATCCGTAATGAAATCAATGCCCTGCGACTGGTGGGGGGCGATGTGATGGTGTCGTTGGGCGGGGCCGCGGGGCAAAGCCTAGCGCAGTCCTACGCCCAACGGGGACTGGCCGCCCCAGCCTTGGCAATGGCCTATGCAGAGATGGTCGACATACTGAAGCTCAACAAGGTTGACTTCGATATCGAAGGGGTTGCCGTCGCCCAACCCCAAATCCTCAAGCTCCAGATGGATGCCATCGCAATTGTGCAGAAGAGCCGGCCTAGTCTGGGAGTCTGGCTCACGCTGCCAGTGCTGCCGCAGGGGCTCACACAGGACGGCGTGAACGCCGTCAGAATCGCCCTTACTTCTGGTGTGAAAGTTGACGGCGTCAATGTGATGGCGATGGACTACGGCGACAGCGCCGCGCCGCCGGCACTCAAGTCGATGGGCGAATATGCCATCGATGCCGCCAACGCCACGTTTGCGCAGATGACCACCCTGTTCACGAGCCAGGGGCAGACGTTTGGCTGGAACCAGTTGGGCGTGACGCCGATGCTCGGCGTCAACGATGTCACCAGCGAAGTGTTCACCCTGCAGGATGCCGATCGCCTCGAGACATTCGCCCGGGCCAAGGGACTGGGGATGCTCTCCATGTGGTCGATCAACCGCGACAACCCTGGGCCCGCGGGCCAGCTTTCCAACTTCCACACTGGCATTCCGTCGATGTCCGCTGGTGGCTTCAGCCTCGCCTGGGGCGACTACGGCAGCGATCCCGTCATCGTCGGCGCGGTCACGCCCGTGACACCGCCACCGACACCGACACCGACGCTCCCGACGCTGAGCATCTCGAGCAGACAGGCGAAGGAGGGAAACACCGGCACAGCGTTACGGCAGTTCATGGTCACGCTCTCTGCAGCCTCAATGCAGTCGGTGTCGGTGCAGTATGCGACGGCCGACGGCACCGCAAAGGCTGGCAGCGATTACACTTCCGCCAGCGGTTCGCTCACATTCGCTCCCGGCGAACTCACAAAGACAATTTCTGTCACCGTTATCGGCGACACAACGGTGGAATCGAACGAGAAGTTCGTTGTGAAACTCGGCACGGCTCTGGGGGCAACGATCCTCACGGGCACCGGCACCGGCACGATCGTCAACGACGATGCCGCGACAGCCGGTGGTGTTGCGTTGACCTATACGCAGACCAGTAGTTGGGCGACCGGGTTCAACGGCGACATGAAGATCAAAAACACGGGCACGACGGCGATCAACGGTTGGACGATGGAATTCGACATGAACGCCAACATCGTCAATATCTGGAATGCCGTGATCGTCAGCCACGTTGGTACGCGCTACGTGATCAAGAATGCCGACTGGAATGGCACGATCGCTGCCGGTGCTGAGGTGTCGTTCGGGTTCCAAGCCGATGGAGTCGTCGGAGAACTACCGTTGAAGAGGAAGTTCAACGGCGTCGCGGTGTAGGCCTTCGATCGGCTCGGCACAACATCCGGAGTTGGGTTTTCTTGCCCTCTGGCTGGATGTGTGCTGTGGCCACGCTGACCTTTGCTCACAGTTGCCAGGCCAATCAGATCACGATGGCCTGCATTCGCCGCCGCCACCGATGGGCCGAACTCCATCTCAGCTTTGCGATTCCGTGACGACTTCGCTCCACCACGAAGCCAGACCAATCAAATTCCAAACAACTGCCCCCAAGGAATCACCAACGGGTAGCTCACTACGATCACAAGGAATACCAACGCAATCCCGGAAGGTACTTCGCTGATTTTTCCTGTCAGCAACCGTGGCATCACAAACAACAACAACCAAAGCGATTTGTAAATCACCTGAATCAGCAGCAGTGGCGACATCTGCACGAGAAAGATCAAGCCGAGGATCGAACCCAGCAGAATCGCTGTCCACAACGATCCAAGGATCGTTCGGAAGCCCTCGCTCTCCGGGAACTTCCCTTGGCAAGCCAGTTGTCCTCCACGCTCTCCGCCGAGCAGCGTCATCAGGCCAATAGGTACGAGGACCACGATGTTGAAAACGTAGGGAAATTACAACGGGTTCACGAACAGTTCGCTTTGGCTGATGGTAGGCAGGGACAAGCACCGTCCGACATCTTACCGCTTTGAGGTCCGCCGTAATCCGCCGCCCGCAAGCCGGACTCGGGGAAGGGCTGCACCGACGGTGAAAAACTGCTCACACAGCGGTGGTTTGGCGGGAGCGTTGCAGCCGCCAAAAAGCCCGACGTGCCGTGAACGGCCTCAACCTTCACCCAATCGGCAGTTCGTCAACCGTCCAACGCTTGCCGAAGTGCGGTTGACCGGGATATAATTCTTTCGATTTCGTAAGGAATATGAGACAAGGGCCTTTTCAAAGGGCATTCCGATGCAAAACAGCTGGAAAAATGTCTGTTTTCAAGATTTTGCTGCCGGCGCCGTGGTGGCTCTGGTGGCATTGCCGCTGTGCTTGGGGATTTCGCTGGCCTCCGGGGCGTCGCTCTTTTCGGGTCTGATTGCCGGCATCGTGGGCGGCATCGTGGTGGGGGCGCTGAGCGGTTCGGCCACAAGCGTAACGGGGCCCACGGCCGCTCAAATCGCCATCGTGGCCTCGCTCATTGTGTCCCTTGGAAGTTTTGAAGCCTTCCTGACGGCTCTCCTTCTGGCTGGCGCATTTCAGATCGGTCTGGGGTTGTGCCGGGTGGGCTTCCTCACGTCATTTTTTCCAACGAGCGTGATCAAGGGTCTGCTCGCGGCCATCGGTCTGATTATTATTCTCAAACAGGTGCCGCACCTCATCGGCTACGACCTGGATCCGTTTGGCGATATGGCTTTCAGCCAGCCGGATCACGAAACAACGCTCTCTGAGATTCCGAAATCGCTGCGGTTCTTTCTCCCTGGAGCCGCGTTGATCGGCGGGCTTTCGCTCGGAATCCTGACCGTGTGGTCCAAGCTCCCCAGGTGCTTTCGCGTGCCGATGCTGTCGCCGCTGGCAGCGGTGCTCTCAGGCGTGGGAGTGAATCAACTGCTCTGGATCTATGCGCCGGAACTCGCGGTGGGACCTTCTCACCTCGTGCAGGTGCCGGTGGCCGAAAACTTTGCCAACTTTTGCACTTTTTTTTCGACTCCAGACCTCGCCTCCTTTGCCAATCCGGCTGTCTATCCGGCCGCACTCACGCTCGGACTGATTGCCAGCCTTGAATCACTCGTGACGATCGAAGCTATCGACAAACTCGATTCGCAGCGACGCAAAACGCCTCCCGACCGCGAACTTTTTGCGCAGGGAATTGGCAACATGCTCTGCGGTGCCATCGGGGGCCTGCCTGTCGCCAGCGTGATCCTGCGGGGCAGCGCCAACATCAACGCCGGCGCCCAGACCAAAGCGGCGACGATGGTTCACGGCGTGTTGTTATTGGGGTGCGTCTCGCTGGGGCCCTCGCTCCTCAACCAGATTCCGCTGGCCTCTCTGGCGGCCATTCTCATCGCCACAGGCTACAGGCTCACGAGCCCAAAAATAGTGAAGCGCATGTGGCACAACGGCCCGTATCAATTTTTGCCGTTTGCAGGCACGGTGGTGGCGATCCTGTTCACCGACCTGATGGTTGGCATTGCAATTGGCCTGGGAATCAGCCTGCTCTTCACGCTCCGCAGTAATTTTCAACACCCGATCCGGCGTGTCATCGAGCAGCATCTCTCTGGGAACGTGCTGCGAATGGAACTCGGTAATCAGGTGAGCTTCTTCAACCGTGCAGCGATCCAAAAGGTGCTCTTTGATGTGCCTGCGGGAGGGAAAGTGCTTGTGGATGCCACCAACACCGACTACATCGATCCCGACGTCCTGGATCTCTTGACCGACTTTAAAAAAACCTCCGCTCCGGCCCGAGGCGTTGAGTTTGGGGCAATCGGGTTTCGGGAAAAGTATCCACAGATCGGCGACGACACCCACTTTTTGAACTATTCGAGTCTCGAAATCCAATCCGACATGACCCCGCAACGGGCGTTCGAGATCTTACTCGAAGGCAACGATCGCTTTCGCGAAGGGCGACGGCTGAAGCGAGACTTGAGCCAACAGCTCACCGCCACGGCTGCCGGGCAGCATCCCATTGCGGTCGTGCTGAGCTGCATCGACTCGCGTTCTCCGGCGGAACTGCTCTTCGACCTCGGGCTCGGCGACATCTTCAGCGTGCGAGTCGCCGGCAACATTGCCACCCGCGAGGTGCTGGGCAGCATTGAATACGCCTGCGTGGTTGCCGGTGCAAAGCTCATCGTCGTCCTCGGACACACCCGCTGCGGTGCGGTCACCGCCGGCACGCAGGCCACGTGCCATCCAGACCGCGTTGCAGCCCCCGGCTGCACCCACGTCGAGCCGATTCTGCAGAGCATCGCCCGATCGGTTCATGCAACAGACTGCCGCACGTTAGAAAGTTCATCCGAGTCCGATCGCTTGGCCATCATCGATCAAGTGGCAAGCCGCAACGTCGTGCGCACCGTCGCAGAGGTGATCGCCATGAGCCCGGCGATCGGCGAGTTGCTGGCTGGCACGCAGATCGGCATTGTCGGGATGATGTACGACGTTGGCTCAGGCACGGTTCGAGTGATCGAGGAGACGCTGCTGGGACTTGCCGGCACGTCGAACGAGTCAATCTCGACCAAAAGCCATTGATCCACGCCGGGTTCTCCACCCATTGCCCCCGCGGCCCAATCGGCCGCCAAAACCCTTTTCTTGACTTCCCCCTACGGCGGCTGTATCTTCTGCAATACAATTGCAGGACTAGTGCTTTATGCATCAAGGATCGATGATTCCGGCCTCCCCGCGCACATGAAGGATTCGCCGTCATCGTGCCAAAACGCCCCGTTCCCCTCCACTTGAAACCATGCGCATAGCGACTACAATTGCAACTGACTTGCATAAGCATCACACGCCCCCGTACAGGCCCCCGTACAGCATGCGACTCCCAATGGCCTCTCCAGCCTTTACGCTCGTGGAACTGCTCGTCGTGATCGCCATCATCGGCGTGCTCGTGGGTTTGCTCTTGCCGGCGGTGCAGGGGGCGCGGGCGGCGGCACGCCGGACGCAGTGCGGCAGCAATATGCGGCAGGTGGGGCTGGGCATTTGCCAGTTCACCGATACGCATCAAGGCAAGTGGCCCGACACGTCCCATACGGTCGAGCCTGATCCAGTGACTGGTGAGTTTTTGCAGGCCTGGATTTACACCGTCGCCCCGTTCATCGAGAGCGTGGACGCGATCCGCATCTGCCCTGACGATCCACTGGCCGCCAAGCGTCTGCAATCGCGGCTCACCAGCTACACGCTTAATGGCTGGCTCTCCTCCGAAGCGCGTCCGTCATTTGATCGCATGCGAAAGATCAAGGAAACCTCGAAGTCGATCGTGGCTTTTGAACTTTCTGAGAAGAAGGGGTTTGACGATCCCTATGCAGACCACGTGCACTCGTTCAGTTGGTTTACAGCGTCACAAAAAAACAAAGGCAAGGTTTTTGAAGGGGTTGCAAGCGAAGTGGCCGTTGGCCGCCACGCTGCTGCAGCCCACTATCTCTACGCCGATGGCCACGTTGATTCGATCGGCGAAGTGGAGATTGCATCGTTGTGCCAACCCCCGTGGACAACCCCTGAATTTTCGCAGCCCCGATAGCACCACAGCACTTTTTCTTCCACTGTTTTGTCTTCAAGGAATTCAATCATGGCACCGTACTTCATGCCCTACTTCACATCTTGCCGAAGAGCGTTTCGCCTCGGTGCGATTGCAGTCGCCGCGGCTTTGCTAGCGTCCGTCGCGTGTGCCCATAACGACGTTGTGCCTTACAGCAACGGCACAAAGATTGTGACCGGAGGCCACAGTGATCTTGCTGGCACGACGGATGAACTGCTTTCAGTGTTCGGCTATGATTTCGGCGAGGATCCAAACGATCCGTGGGTGATTGGAGATCCGGGGTTCAATAATAGTTCAGCATTCACCACAAGTTTTCCAAATGCCGGAGCACTGCCGGCAGGAGCTCTTGCACTCTCGGTATTCTCTGGGAACTACGGTTCGTTGCATTACTGGGACGGCACAGGGACTTCTGCTGCATTCAGTCCGGTGGCATCCGGCGTGGAAATCAATCTCAACAGAGGGTCTAGTAATCTGCGGATCGGTGGGGCGACGGCATCGGGGTCGCTCTCTATTGCCACGATCTCAGCAGCTGGCCGCGTTCATCAGCATCTGCAAACCAGCCTGGGTGCCGGCGGAAGCGGCGGATCGTTTACAACCCTTGGTGCGGCCGACGGCATCTATGCCTTTGGGGCAACCCTCTCTTCTGGTGGCCTCTCGTCAGACCCGATCTATTTCGTCTTCAACGCCGGCATGAGCGAAGCAATCCACGACGTCGGGATTGATTTTTATGCCACGCAGGCAGTACCCGAGCCTTCCTGTTTTGCCCTTGTGACACTGGGAGTGGCCGTCTTAGCGTTCCGTAGAAAACGTCATTGATGACATTTGTCTACTTGGACATTCATGGAAAATCCGATCGTTTCCTCGGTCGGCAGACGCCGCTGCGGGCAGCAGCAGACTTGTTCCACAGCCCACTAGCCACTGCCACAGTGCGGCGACGTTGCGGCCGTTAAACTTCCGCAAGACTTCGGCTTTGATACAGGCTCTCGATTGCCGGGATGCTGCTGGATGGCCTATCCCGATAGGTGGGCGTTCGCCGACGGCAAACGCCGGATAGAACACGAGAGGTCGGCCATGAATGTGCAAAGAGAGATGCGACTCCACCGGGTAGGATGCTGACGCTCACAGAGTGAGCCCACCTCGCCCCCTACATGGCTTTACACTCGTGGAATTGCTCGTTGTGATCGCCATCATTGGCGTGCTCGTGGGTTTGCTCTTGCCGGCGGTGCAGTCGGCGCGAGAGAGCGACTGCTGATCGCGACGGCGGGCGCGATATGTGACGCCGACGCACCTGCGACTTCTCGCGCGAGACTCGGCGCCGTCTCCTTCATCCACCGCTTCGGCTCGGCGCCGCGTCGTGAGGTGGTGCAGGCTTCGAGGCCTGCTCGACGCCGCTGCCGCGGGAGACATACGCGCCTGGGAGAACAGTGGGGTTTCCATTGACTCGAGCGACTCTCCGTGAACCGCGGTGAAGACGGCCGCATCGCTAGAGTTCGCTACGTGCTGCCCAGACACAAGGCCGGCAACTGGGTCGGCCCGGGACGGTCGCGAAAATCCACCCGGCCCGATGCCAACGGCGTCGTTGAACTCTCGCCGTTTGAGTTTCTGGATCGTTTGGCGGACCTCGTGCCGCCGCCACGAAAACACCGGCACAAGTACCACGGCGTCTTCTCGCCGAATCACCCGCTGCGATTCTGGAGAAAAGCCCCGCTCGCACGACACTTCACAGATTGCGTGGGCGAAACTCATGGCCCGAGTCGGGGAGGAGTTTCCACTTCTGTGATCCAACTGCGGCGGCGACATTCGGCTTATCTCCTTCATCACCGATCCAGGGCCCGTCCGTAAGATTCTCACACATCTTGGCGAGCCGCTCGCGGCCCGCAGACCGACTGGGGCGAACTCGTCCAGGCCCATGACGACCGCGACACGATTCAAGCGTCACCCGACGAACTGCCCGCGATCGACATCAACTCGCTTTGAGGGCCGCCGTGATCCGCCGCACGCAAGCCAGACTCAGGGAAGGGCTGCGCCGACGGTGAGAAACTGCTCGCGCAGCGGTGGTTTGGCGGCAATTTATGCTACGTTGATCTGGGCTCGAGGAGCAAAGAAATGTCTCGAGTTCTCGAGTGCGCCGCGTCGATCGCTCATCGCGGGTTCGATGCTTGTGGAAGTGCCGTTGACCGGACTATCCTTTTCTTTGACACCCGACTTTTCAGGTG
>CAIRDU010000088.1 GCA_903877395.1 uncultured Planctomycetaceae bacterium | reverse complement strand
TGCCGATCGTGCTGCCACAGCGTGTGACCGACTCGCTCGTAGCGATTGTGGCCAACACGCGACTGGCCACGGTTGTGGTGGTGCACGCGAACCATCCCGCCGAACTGGATGCCACCGTGGAACTGGCGTTGGGTCGCCTCGCCACATCGCGGGCCATCCTGCTGAATCAGTCGGTGCTACTGGCAGGCGTGAATGATTCGCTGGATACGCTGGCGATGCTCTCGGAGCGTCTCCTCGAAAGTGGCGTGGTCCCTTACTATCTGCACCTGCTTGACCGGGTGCAGGGCACTGCTCATTTCGAGGTGCCAGAAAACGTGGCGATGGCCCTGCACGCCTCACTGCGAAACACCCTGCCGGGCTATGCGGTGCCGCGGTTGGTGCGCGAAGTGCCTGGCGAGCCCGCCAAAGTGTGGCTGGGGTGAGCCGTTCGATAACTTGAAGCCGATTATCGTGTACTATACTTGGCTTCCTTCACACGGAGTGCGCTATGAAAGTCTTGATCGCGGTTGATGGCTCTGAGTCTTCTCTTCATGCAGTATCGCTGGCGGGCCGGCTGCTGCATGCGGCCAGCCAACCAGCTCCCGATGAAATTGCATTCTACTTTTCTCCACTGGAACTGAAATCCAAACTCCGCGGGCGATCGCCTGCAGTGTTAGACGGTGCGGAAGCGGGTCTCTTCGACGAAGCGAAGTCTCGCCTGCCTCTATCGCTTGCAAAACACGTTCGCACGATCCTTGGCACGCAGTCCGCAGCTGCGGGGATCGTGGCAACGGCCGACGACTGGCAGGCGGATCTCATCGTGGTTGGAGCAAGAGGTGCCAGCCTGCTAACAACTTCATCCCCGGGAATCGCCTCGCTCAAAGCGATGCTCTTGGGAAGCGTCTCTCGCGCGGTGCTGCACGGGGCCCGCCAACCTGTGCTCGTCGTGCGTGGACTGCCTCCGGCTGATTGCGTTCTCCCGGTACTCGTGTGCCACCATGAGGCCAGTGCCTCTGCCGTGGCAGAGGCGATTGGCATGCTGCACTGGCCCAACACCACGCAAGGCCGCGTGATCGGCGTGGCTGAATCGCTGCTGGCCGGCCCCCTGCCCGAATGGCTTGAAAAACGCGTACGAGACCCCGACACCGCAGCCATTGCCACGGCGTGGGAGCAGGAGCACACCGCAGAGCTAGCCTCGCTTGGGACTCGCCTGACGGCATTTCAGAATTTGCTGCCCTCGCCGTTTCGCCAAAATGCCCCGGTGATCGTCGAAGGCAACCCAGCTGAAAAGATTGTGGCCTGCGCAAAGGCAGGTGGTGATGCCTTGATCATCGTAGGCCGCACGCCGACCGACCGGCTCACTCGCTGGCTCTTGGGCAGTACATCCGAAGCAGTGCTCACGCACGCAGATGCTAGCGTGTTGCTCGTGCCAGTAGAAAAATAGCACGTGAGTGGATTGCATCGCTTCAGTGCGACTTGAGCGATTGCCTCGCTACAAATGCGGCGTAATCTTTTGGGGTGTCGATGCCCCTGGCAGCGTGGTCAATCACACCGGCCACAATTGGAATTCCCGCTTCGATCACGCGTAACTGTTCGAGGCTTTCAGTTGCTGCCAGCCGCGACTCTGGCAGTTCATCCCACGCTTCAAGCACGCTGCGGCGGTAGGCATACAGGCCCACGTGCTGCCAGTAGAGCGGCGGGCATGCCGAGAGATAGGCGTCGCTCCAGTCGCGTGCAGCAGGCACGCTGGCGCGGCTAAAATAAATCGCGCGCCATGCGTTTGGCACAGCCAACCCCATCACCTCGCCGAACTCCGGCTCCTCTCGCCACGGCGTAAGGACTGCCTTTACGGCGGCAGGGTCGTGGAGGTCTTCGAGGCGTCGCAGTGGTGTCACAAGCGTCGCCACGCCAGCGGTTGCACAGCGATCCAGCAGGTCGATTGCCGCGTCGATGCCGCTGGCCGCCAACTCGGGTTCGTCCCCCTGAACGTTCACAATCACACTGGCATCAGGAAGCTGCCGAAGCGCCTCAACGATACGCGCCGTGCCGCTGGTGGCATCCGGAGATGTCATCACCGACTCTCCGCCAAACGCTCGCACTGCCGCCGCGATTTCCTCGCTGTCGGTTGCCACGATCACTCGCGATGCTCGGGCCGAGCCTTGAGCGGCTTTCCACGTGTGTTCGATGAGCGGCCTGCCAGTCAGATCGAGCAGCATCTTGCGAGGCAGTCGCTGGCTGGAAAGCCGGGCGGGAATCACGATCAAAGCAGCGGTAGACATTGCAGGCAGGCCATGACCTTTCGGCCGGTCTCCAAAAATAAAATGGGCGTTGTGGATCGTACACGGACCCAAAGAGGTGTGATCCCTTTGAGGCCCACGATGGTAGAATGTAACCGTTAGCGGCTCTGACTTCTGAGAAAGGAATTCTCTCCATGTGCGGCATTGTGGGCTACGTCGGTTTTCGAAGGGCTACAGACCTTCTGATCGAGGGGCTAAGACGGCTTGAGTACAGGGGCTACGATTCTGCCGGCCTTGCGGTAATCGACGATTCGGGCGATCTGGAAGTGCACAAGGCGGCTGGCCGGCTCTCGCAACTGGAGGCGCTCATTCGCGACAACGTGCCCGACAGCTCAATCGGCATCGGCCACACTCGCTGGGCCACACACGGCGCTCCCACCGATAGCAACGCCCATCCTCATTTGGGTGGCGGCTGCGCCACCGCAGATGCGTCGGTGGCCGTGGTTCACAATGGCGTCATCGAAAACTACCGCAGCCTCAAGGCGAGGCTCGAGGCAGAAGGCTATACCTTCCGGTCTGAGACCGATTCTGAGGTGATCGCGCACCTGATCGACAGCTGCCTCAAGCGATCACTTGCCTCGGGTTCGCACGTGACCGACGAGCCTGCCGATGCGCCGTGGGTGGTGGCCGTTCGCGAGGCGATTGCACAGTTGCGGGGTACCTACGGCTTGCTGGTGCTGTTTCGCAATCAGCCCGACTTGCTCGTGGCCGCACGGCTCGGCAGCCCGCTGGTGATTGGGGTGGGCGATGGGGAGCATTTTATTGCCAGCGACTCCAGTCCGTTGGCTGGCCACGCCGAACGAATCGTCTATCTGGCCGATCACGAGGTGGCTATCGTCACATCCAGCACGCTGCGAGTGATCCACCGCGATTGGGGCAGGATCGAACCGATGGTGCAGTTGCTGGAGCTTTCCGCCGCCGATGTGACGATGGGCGAGTATCCCCACTACATGCTCAAGGAGATTCACGAGCAGCCGGAAACCATCCGGGCCGCCCTGCGAGGCCGACTCTCTCACGACGATGCCACGGCTGTTTTTGGCGGGCTGAACCTCACTCCCACACAGCTACAGCGAGTCAACAGGATCATGCTCACGGGTTGCGGCACGAGTTGGCATGCGGCGTTGGTGGGGGAATATTTGATTGAAGAATTTGCGAGGCTACCCGTTGAAGTGGAATATGCCAGCGAACTGCGGTATCGCAATCCGCCGATCGAGAGCGGCACGCTTCTCTTTGCAATCACGCAGTCGGGCGAGACAGCCGATACGCTGGCCGCGCTCCGTGAGGTCAAACGCAAGGGGCATCCGACGCTCGCCATCTGCAACGCGGTGGGTAGCACAATTGCCAAGGAAGCCGACGGGGGCATCTACCTGCACGCTGGGCCTGAAATCGGTGTGGCCAGCACGAAGGCCTTCACCAGCCAGTGCGTCGTGTTGGCGCTCTTGGCCCTCTACTTTGGCCGCCTGCGACACATGAGCTTTGAAAAGGGGCTGGAGTTTATCGCGGCCTTGGAGCAACTGCCTGACCTAGTGGCTTTGGCGCTAAAAACTGACAACCACGTGCGAAGCATCGCGGAGAAGTATCGCGACGCCACGACATTTCTCTATCTAGGCCGACAATATAATTTTCCTGTGGCATTAGAAGGCGCGCTCAAACTGAAGGAGATCAGCTACATCCACGCTGAGGGCTATCCGGCTGCCGAGATGAAGCACGGCCCGATCGCGTTGGTGGACGAGTCAACGCCGAGCGTGTTTCTGATTCCGCAGGGTGCCGTCTACGACAAAGTGACGTTGAATCTGGAAGAGATCAAAGCGAGAAAAGGCCCTGTGATTGCTATCTCGAGTTCGGGAGACGCCCGGGTGCGTGAACTGGCCGATGATGTGATCGAGATCCCCGAAACAGCGGACTACCTGCAGCCGATTGTCGCAGCCATCCCCCTGCAACTGCTGGCCTATCACATCGCGGTGTTGCGTGGTTGCGACGTCGACAGACCGAGGAATCTGGCCAAGAGCGTG
>CAIRDU010000087.1 GCA_903877395.1 uncultured Planctomycetaceae bacterium | reverse complement strand
CGATCAACACGAACTCGGACGTTCGGCACGTTGTAAAGATCGAAGTGTTTCCCGCTGTGGAAGATGTCCCAGAGAGCGGGTGCTGCCACGCTGACTGCAACGAATCAGACGCCGATCACTTAGAGGAAATGCAGGAATTGCTCGAGCACATGGACGAGCACACGATTGCCGGCCACGATTTGTCGTCGGATGACGAAGCCCGTTCCATGCATTTTGATCTGTGCGATGCCTGCCGTCAGCGGTTTGTTAAAAACCCGCTGGGGCTCCGGTCAGGCAAGCAACTCGACTTTAGTAACAACTAAACTGAATGTCTCCCGTCTTTTGCCCCCCCGCCTCATTTTCTGGATGATCGTTTTTTCATCCACCTTTTATCCGTCCTCATTTTGAGCCCTTCATCTTATTCGGAGCACCCGTTGCATGGCTGATCGCGCCCTTTTGATTGCGGCAATTCCTGGAGATGGCACGGGGCCGGAAGTCACCGCTGAGGCCATGAAGGTGCTGGCAGCGGTCGCAAAGTTAGAAGGCATTGCCTACGAAGTGGAAACGCTCGACTGGGGAGGCGACCGCTATCTCCGAACCGGGGAGATGATTCCAGAGGGTGGTCTCGATCTGTTGCGTTCGAAGGACGCCATTTTCTTGGGGGCCATCGGCCATCCCAAAGTTGCGCCAGGTATTTTGGAAAAGGGCTTGTTGCTGGATCTTCGGTTTCAGCTCGATCAATACATCAACCTCCGTCCTGTCAAGTTGCTGCCCGGCGTGGAGACGCCCTTGGCCGGGCGTGGTCCAGACGACATCGACTTCGTGGTGGTTCGAGAAAATACCGAGGATCTCTACTGCGGTGTGGGTGGCTTCTTGAAGAAAGGCACACCAGACGAAGTGGCTGTGCAGCAGGCGATCTACACTCGAAAGGGATGCGAGCGATGTATTCGCTGGGCCTTTGACTACACCAGACGGCGCAATAGCCCCAAGAAAACGCTCACGCTCGTGGCCAAAACCAACGTGCTTACGTTTGGGCACGACCTTTGGTGGCGTACGTTTCAGGATGTGGCCAAGGAGTATCCGGACGTCAAAACAGATTACAACCACGTCGATGCCTGCTGCATGTGGATGGTTAAAAATCCAGACGCGTACGACGTGATCGTCACGACGAATATGTTTGGCGACATCATCACCGACTTGGGTGGCATCCTGCAGGGCGGCATGGGCGTAGCGGCCGGTGCCAACTTGAATCCCGACGTGCAGCCCTCAGGCAGACGGAACGTGAGCATGTTTGAGCCGATGGGAGGCAGCGCGCCCAAGTACACTGGCTTGAATCAGATCAACCCGATTGCCGCCATTAACGCAATGGCCATGCTCTTGGAGCACACAGGGCACCCTGCGGCAGGTCTTTGTATCGACAAAGCCATCGCGCATGTCACCGGCACCAAGATGAAAAGCCAGGCCGCCGGCAAAATGGGGTATGGCACTAAAGAAATTGGCGACCTCGTCGTCGAGGGCCTGCAAAAGTCGAACTAGATCGCATTTGGATATTTTATCGAAGCGGGTGTCCGGCGGTCCAAGCCGGCAATAGATGCGGTAGAAGTCTCGTCGCAGAGGCTTTTTCCGCCCGCGGCGGCCTTCTGACGGTGCAGGGAAGGCCGCTCGATACAAGAGGGAGGCGATCTAAAACTCAGGCGTCAGGCGCAAGAGCGAGTCGCACGCGGCGGCCTTCGGCTTGGCTGGTGGAGGCGGCTTGGACAATTCGCATCGCTCGCAGCGTGTCGTCTAAGCCGCTCACGTGTCGCACCAATCTTGTCACCTTGCGGTGAAACTGCACGAGCATGTGTTCGCCCACGGGCCGCTCACTCTCAAGGGATTCTTGGTGGCGGCCTACGGAGTCAAACCACACGAGGCTCGTTGGCAAGTCGATAAATGCAATGCCGTTTTCGCACGCTACCTGGAGGGCCGCTGGAGGGCGAAAACTTACGGCTTCTTCCCAGCACCGCGGCATGTAATAGCCGCAACTGATCTGTGCCAACGCGCCGTTGCCCGGCACTGCCCCGGGAGCGAAGTCGAGGCTCATCATCTGG
This sequence comes from uncultured Planctomycetaceae bacterium, assembly GCA_903877395.1. Taxonomy (GTDB): domain Bacteria; phylum Planctomycetota; class Planctomycetia; order Pirellulales; family UBA1268; genus BAIKAL-G1-2R. Next base: position 2,575 of record CAIRDU010000087.1, on the reverse strand, counting down.
TAGTCGTCCGTCTGGGCATTGGGGCTTTCGGCATGCCGCACGGCCACAACGCTCGTGGGTTCCACGCCAACAACATAGCTGCACCAATCGATGAGTTCCATCAGATCCCGGGCCTCGCTGGCCCTGTCTCTGGGTGGCTCGTTGGGGTGCACAGCTGAGAGTGGCACGCGGCGGTGACAAAAAAGCATGCGGGGGCTCCCTAGCCGGGTAGCAATGAGCTCCTTGAGTCGCACGGTGGCTGGGGCATGCCGTCGCGGCAGTTCCGCCATGAAGGCGATGCCCGACTCCTCAACCCGACGCCTGAGCACCTCGGCCTCTTCGGGATCGAAAGGAAATGAGATTGCAGAATAGACAGCTTTTCCACAGTCGCAGGCGGCGAGGATCGGAGCCGCTCCATACCACTGATCGGCCAGATAGAGAATCGCATCGATGTCGTCCCTCGCGGCGAGTGCCCGATAGCCGTCGACGGCAGCAACTCCCAGTTCTGCAGCGGCACGCTGCGCTCGATGGGCGACTTGTTCGCTGATCGCTCGCACCTCAAAGCGATCCACGAGCGAACGCAGGGCTGGCAGGTATCGGGTTTCCCACTGGCTGCCTAAGCCCACGATACCAACGCGAACTTTCATCAGCCTTCTCCCTTCGCAATGCCGCCCACGGCATCGGGTTCGTCTGCTTCAGCGGCAGCGGCCCGCTCAAAAGCCAAGGCCTTATCCGCGATGTCCTTGCGGCACCATGCGCCCTGCCAGCGAATCTCACGCACCGCCGAATACGCCTGCAGTTTTGCCTTGGCAAGCGACTCGCCCACCGCGGTAACAGCCAGCGTTCTGCCGCCATCGCTGACGATAGTGCCGCTGGGCAAGGCGGTATCGGTGGAGAACTTCGTGGCACTATGGAATACCGTGGCTGCCTCGATGGCCTCTGCAGCAGAGAGTCCCCGGATGGGCAGGCCCTTGGCAACCGGCCCTGGATAGCCTTCCGCAGCCATCACCACTGTTAGGCTGGCTCCCTCTCGCCACGTTGGCGGCTCGATCGACTCCAATCGCCTATCAACCGCGGCGTCCAGCAGTTCCAAAAGGCTCGACTCCATGCGCACCAGCAGTGCCTCGCATTCGGGGTCGCCAAAACGGGCGTTGAATTCCAGCACCTTTGGCCCCTGCGCCGTCAGCATTAATCCGGCATAGAGCACGCCATGAAATGGCACCTTTGCTCGTCGCATCGCATGCAGCGTGGGCACAAGAATCCGCGACTCTATTTCGGAAAGCAACTCGGGCGTTACAAAGGGGGTGGGGCAATAGGCACCCATGCCGCCGGTGTTGGGCCCTTGGTCGCCATCGTAGGCTGCCTTGTGATCCTGCAGTGGCGGCAGTGTGACGATTGTGCGGCCGTCGGTGATCGCCATCACGCTTACCTCAATGCCATCCAAGCGTTCCTCGATGAGAATTCCCTTCGCGGCAGTCGCACACAGCGGATCGCTGCTCAGCGAGTCGATGGCCGCAAGGGCACTCTCGCGATCCTGGCACACAAACACACCCTTGCCTGCGGCCAACCCATCGGCCTTCACCACCACAGGCATGTCCTCTCGAGCGTTGACATACTCTCTAGCGCCGGCCACAGAACGAAACTGTTGAAACATGGCTGTCGGCACATCTCCGCGATGCAGAATCTGTTTGCAGAACAGTTTGCTTCCCTCCAGCATCGCTGCCCTTGCCGTGGGGCCGAAGATCCGCAGTCCCGCAGCCGTGAAGGCATCGACGATACCAGCCACGAGCGGCGCTTCTGGCCCCACCACCGTGAGGTCGATCTGCCTTCGCCGTGCCAGTTCGACGAGGCTAGGAATGTCGCCAGCATCCACCGGCACGTTCTCGGCGATCGCTGCGGTGCCGGCATTGCCAGGCGCCACGATCACCTCGGCCCCATCGCGTACGAGTTTCCACGCGAGGGCATGTTCACGGCCGCCACTTCCAACAACGAGCACCCGACGGGATAATGGCACAGACGCAGACCTTTCAAAACCGGATCAGGGGCTGGAAATCAACGCAATCACTGTGCACCCATTTGAGAATCCAAACGAGGGCCGTGGGATTGTGGCGATAGGGGGTGTGAGTATTCAAGCGGTGGGTTGCCAATGCGGGGCTGCGCGTGTCGGAACGTTGCCAAATTGGGGCTTCGACAAAGGCGGGAGCCAATTCCAGCCACCCGCCCAGCACTCGACGTTGACAGTATTGCCGAGGGCAGTACAGTTAAAGGAGTTTGTGAAAAACTTCACAAACTCTTCAACTACGGTCGAACCCCGTTCAAAACCAGCGTTCAGGCATTTCTCGGGCTGAAAACAATGGCTGAAAAAAAGAAGCTCTCGGTGGCCGAAATCTTGGCCGCTGCGCGGGCCGAAAAAGCGTCTGGAGCGTCTGCGGCTGCGGCTTCAGATGTAGCAGCCCCCGTGGATGCGGCATCCAGTACGCCTACCGCAGTTCAAGTTGGTGCGTCCCAGCCTTCGCCCACCCCCAAGCCAGCGGTTTCAAAGCCAGTTGGAACTGCTGGCCGTCCGAGCATTGCTGAGATCATGGCACTTACGCGT